>NZ_FMYU01000022.1:0-7879 GCF_900101285.1 Desulfurella multipotens | reverse complement strand
AGCGAGGAAGAAAGGCTAAAGGAAATCTTCCAACGCATTCATTTTAACTTCGACAAGTATAATTTAACTCACATTGACAAATGGGGTATTAATCAGGATGTTCCAAAAGTACTAGATGGTATAGCAGATTATATGGCAAAACATCCAAACATCAAAATTAAGATTGAAGGAAACTGCGATGAGCGTGGAACGGAAGCCTATAACCTAGCTTTAGGCCAAAAAAGGGCTGATGCAGCAAAGAACTACCTTGTAATGCATGGTATATCACCAGATAGGATTGAAACATTGAGCAATGGTAAACTAAAGCCAGTTGATCCTGCTCATAATGAATATGCCTGGGCAAAAAATAGAAATGATCAGTTTGTGATTTTAAACAAATAGGAGCACTAAGCTCCTATTTTTTGTAAGAATTAAATGGAGGTATGTTTATAACTTTTAGATATAAACCACTTTTTAAAATTAATCAAACTGGTTTTACTTTCATTTTACATTAAAGGAGTTAATATAACTTTAAGTTCAAATAGGAGGTACTTATGTTAAAGAAACTTTTAGCTTCTTTAGTAGTTATGGGTCTTATGGCTTCTCCTGTGCTTGCTGCCACAAAAAAGGTTGAAAAACCAAAAACAGAAAAGAAAGTCGTAAAGAAAGCTGTTGGTAAAAAAGCAACAGTTAAAAAAGCTCCAGTAAAGAAAGCAGTAAAGAAATAATAAAAGAAGGTATTTTGTGAAAAAAGAAAAACCAAAACCAAAACCAAAAGACAAGTAATACTAAACTTCACTAAACTTCTTTTTAGCCAGCCTAAAAGGTTGATTATGTTTTTTAATTTTAAAAAAAATGAAAGTATAGAAATTTGGAATTTGAGTTTGGATGTCAAAATAGTTTATAAGTATAGTTGTAAATTATGCATATTGTAGATGGATAAAGTTTGTAGGAATAAAAAATGCATTATCATTTTATATTTATTTCTTCAATTACTAATAACTTTTCAAAATGCACATGCTCTTGGTAATTGGTATGTTTTTGGTGATAGTTTAAGCGACAATGGAAATATACCCAGATTAACCGGTGTTCTTTTACCACCTGCGCCATACTATCAAAACAAATTTTCAAATGGTCCAGTATGGGCAGAAGATTTTCCGCGAATTGCACATTTTAAATTTAAACCTTCAAATGATTATGCTGTAGGTGGAGCTTTTACCGGTCCAATAACTGCAAAAGGCTTAAATGGTAAAGCCAATATATATAATAACTTAGAAAATACTGGCTGGAGTTCATTTAAGCCTTTTTTTGTAACACCACAATTACCAAGTTTTTTAACAGAAATTCAAAGTTTTGCTATAAATCAAAAAAAGTTTAAACCAAATGATTTAATTGGTATATGGATTGGCGCAAATAACTTTTTTGTTGCAGCCAAACAATCTATAGCTTTTGAAAAAACAATTTTTACAAACAATCCTTCATATGCTATCAATGCTGGCATAGAACCAAATTTACTTTACCGCATGTATTTTTTATATATGCAAACAAAAGATTTTAATACAGCTATTGGTTTACTTATTTGGAGTACTGCACAAACTGCAGTATCTCAGACTGTTTATGGTGTAAGAGAACTTTTAAAGCTTGGAGCAAAACATATAATCATATTAAATCTTCCACCTATACAGGATACACCTGCTTTAATTCAATCGGGTTTCAAAGCACAAGCTTTAGCTTCAATTTATGTTGAGCTTTACAATATATATTTGCAACAGATGATCGATAGTATTAAAAATCAAACAAAATCAAAAATATTAATACTAAATACTAATTTAATGTTTGAAAAACTTATAAGCAACCCAAAAGCTTACGGTATAATTAACACTTATTCAGAAGGAATGAAAGCTTGTTTAAATGGTAAACCTTACTATTCACATTACCTTTTCTGGGATGGTGTACATCCAACAGCCTACACACAAGAAATTATAGCTCACTTTGTATCAAAAAAAGTTAAAACATTTTATTTTCATAAATAATTGCAGCCTTGATCTATCCATATCAAAGCTGCAATTAAAAACCTAAATACTTTTTAGGAGGGGTGGTAAGTTTAGAGCCAGTAAAACTTGATTTGTGTTAGAAAAATGTTTTGGCAAAGTGTTATTCATAGGACATAATCCTTTAATTATTGTGCTGGACATACTTCTTTTACTATATCGTTTATGAGCTGACCGTTTTGCCATGTTCTAATTCTTACTTTTTTACAACCTGTGTATGGATTGTAGCCTATAGGATAAGCCTGAACTGTACCTTCTACTCCATTATTGGCAGTTGTTTGGTATTGAACTGGTTGGTTATAGTAAGCAGCTTGGTTAGCAGATTGTGCTTGGATTTGAGATAGAGTATAACCAGATACAGCTCCTAAAGCAGCTCCAATAGCTCCACCTTTCCATCTATTGTTTGGACTTAATAATGCTCCAGCAACAGCTCCTAAAATTGCACCTACGCCAGCACCCTGATAACTAGCCTGAGTTGGCGGTTGAGACATTGGTTGACATCCCGTTAGATTTAAAGTGGTAACAACAAGTGTCAGCAGAAGCATAAAAGACACAATCCTAACTTTAAAATTCATTTTAGCCTCCATAATCTAAATTTATTTACCAATATTATTTTCTGGAAAAGTATGATGTATAGCTATTGGAAGGTGTGGATTAAGCGAGTTTTGAGGTGGAGGTGTATATGTATATTGAGCTTTCGCTAATCCGTAGAATTCTGTGACTGTATTTTGGCCACTTATTACCCATACATTACCATACTTGTCTATTACTAAAGGCCCAGGAAATTTGCCAAGAGCATATGTGTGTTTTTTTCCTGATTCATTGATCTCTTCTAAGACACCTTCTCCGTATTTTTTATTTCCAGAAACCCATATGTCTTTATTATCTATTGCTATCCCTGTTGATTGTATATCTAATTTATAACTTTGAGGTAAAATTTCGCAATTTGAATTTATATGCCTTAAAAATACGCTGTTGTCTAAAAGCTTACCTGTGGTAATCCAGGCTGTGTTATCATTTGCAATAATATTACTTACGCAACATTGAGGGCATTTTTTCATATAACCATTAGGGTAAAGTATCATTAGATGATCATAACTTGCAACAATCCATAAATTACCCGCTTTATCTATAGCCATTTTGTATGCTCCGTTACCCGCTTGATATGTGTCTATTATATTACCATTTTCATTAAGCTTATAGACCTTTCCATTTTTCCAGTCATCTACCCAGATATTATTTTTAGGATCTATTAAAACATAGTTTAGACCATCTGATATTTTGTATATACCTGCTATTTTTCCTTCTTGAGTAAGTTTTATTACGCTGTTTTTAACTATAGTAAAAACATTTCCATAGCTATCTATAGCAATAGATGTTGGGCTGCCTTTTAGGTCAAAATAATCTACTTTTCCTTCTTGATTAATTTTTGCTATATTTTGGCTTTGATAATTTGCAACCCATATATTACCAAATTGATCTGTAGCTATAGCATCAGGTGCTTGTCCTACGTAAATTGTGCGATTTTTATTTAAATCTATTGGGTTAATAGATTCTGATTGAGAGTAAGGGTTTGTTCTATAAACTTGAATCTGACCATTAGGATTTAGCGTAATTTCTGAAATTGCGCTTTGGGAATTGCAGCTTTGCAATAAAGTTTTTGGTAAAATTACTTTATTGTTTTTAGTAATTATTACCCAATGACTATTAAAAGCACCACATTGACCCGCAGGGTTTGGGTTTCCAGCCATTGACCCAATAGTTATTTTGTATGCAAAACCTCTCATTTTGCATAATAGGTTTAAAAGTTTTGAAGAAATAACAAACCCATTGTTGTTTCTTATTAAAAGTTGACTTGGACTTCCAAGATTTTTATAACCAGATTTTTCTAGACTCTGAATAATGTTAAATTTATTGATTTGTGCATTTTGCGTATAAAAGTACAAAGCTTTAATTTTAAGTTCTTTATTGTTGCATTTATAGAAAAGATAATCATCACCAAAGGCTTTTGAAAAGCCTAAAAAAATAAAAATTGCTATGAATAGTATTTTATAATATTTTTTCATACAATTTTCTCCACTATGTCACCTATTAAAGGAAGCTTGTATTTTTCGTGATTATAAGCCTTATACATACAAACAAGCCATACAATAATACTTAAAACATTTAGTAAGTAGCGAATAATGTCTACTAAAATGTTTAATACAGGAACGCCAATTAAAGGCATAAGTATTATTTGAGCACTAAAGAAAATAAGAAACGTAATGGTAGACTGCAACGAGTGAAAATGAACAAATTTATTTTCTTTTTCCACTATTAAAAAGAAAATACCACTTATAAAAAACATTATGTATGAGAGGGAAGCTTCCATATTTTCTTCAAGACCAAGAGAGGTTTTATCCATATTAACTCCCAATTTTGTGACCAAACTTTGAGTTTGGCCACAAAGCTCATTAATAATATTATTGCATTATCCAGGTTTGGTACGTACACTGTGGTCCTTGATCACCGTTGTGTACAAGCAATTTTCCTGGATATTCGTTTGGGGCTTTCCATACATTTACATACTCTCCATTTATGCAATAACTTGGAGCGTGGAGCTGACATTGACCTACAAGTTGTGCATCGCTAAAACCTTCCACTGTTACGTTACTAATGTGTTGAAGTGGTACTTCTTGCCCTTGCCATGTGCATGTTGGACCAGGAGCTGGAGCTGATGTTTGCATTATCCAGGTTTGATATGTAGGTTGTGGTCCTTGATCGCCATTGTGGACAAGCAATTGTCCTGGGTACTCATTTGGAGCTTCCCACACATTTATCATTTCACCGTTTATTGTATAACTTGGTGCATTAAGTTTGCACTGTCCCACAAGTCGTGCATCTCTAAAACCTTCTACTGTAACATTACTGATATGTTGAAGTGGTACCCATCTTCCATGCCAAAAACAGCTTTGAGCATAAGATAAATTGTAGCTAAAGACAAAAAATACTGTAGCAATAGCTAAAAAAATCAATTTAGACTTCATAGTATTGCTCCTTAAATTTATTTAGGTGTATTAATATTGTGCTTATTATTTTTTACCTTATATGGAGTTGGAGGCCTGCCACCACCTCCGCCAGCTCCAGTACCACCATTTCCAAAACCACCGCCTGCTCCACCAAGACCTCCCATTTCACCACCACCTGGACCAGGGCCAGGAACCACTACACCTTCATCCATGCTTTTAATTGTTTTTTGGTGCTGAGTAGAAGTAACATTAACACCTTTCAAACTTGATGCCTGGACGTAATTGAATGTAAAAGCAACTATTCCAAGCGAAACTAAACTTGTAATAATAAGTTTTTTCATGTTTTTTCTCCTTAATCGTAAAAAAGAAAATTAAATTAAAACAAACCAGTTTGACAAACTAACATTTGATTAAACCTAATTATGCTGCTTGTGTTTCCACAAAGCAGCATAATTTACACTAATCTAGCCGAATGTCTTTCACTGAGGCTGTGGACCTGGATGTGGTTTTGGACCTGGATGCGGGTTAGGATGTGGTACTGGTTTTGGGTTCGGCTTGGGTTTAGGGCCTGGTATAGGACGAGGGCATGTTATTTGCGGACATGGCCCTCTTGTTACAACTACCTTACCACAAATAACACATTTGTGTGGTGGTGGAGGTGTAGGAGCTGGCTTTTTTTCTACAGCAAAAGACTGCCCATAAATAAAACCAATGATCGCTAAAGAAAGCAAAACTTTTTTTAACATAAAAACCTCCCATTCTTTTATTTTTAGTTAATATAATTCGTATCACATTTAAGTAAAATTAATGTAAAATTTAATAAGTTTAAAAATTAATTCAAGAAATAAATATAAAATCAACTAATATAGCTCAAGATAAAACATTTACTACGTATACCTGTAACATATGCAGGCTCATTTGAAATGAACTGGATTTTAGGAGGTGTTTATGTTTCTCTGAAAACTAAACAGCAAAAAACCAATAACCATAACAAAGATTTCTGCAGATTATATTTGTGGTTTTCTGTAAAAGACAATGAGCCTTTAAATGACAACGATGTGTTTTTGATATTAATTGAGTTTGAAGACGGCACTAAAATACCTGCAAAAGGAAAAATAATAAATAAAATTGTTTACATAAAGCTTTTTAAATATTACAATTAATTAGTTTTCTTTTGCAAAGTTGTGGGGATAAGATGAAAGGTCTTTTAAAAATTGCACTTAAACTACTTACAAACGATAGGGGTAAATTTTTTACCCTAGTTCTTGGCATTACATTTGCTGTATTTTTAATGAATCAGATGACTTCTATGTTTGCTGGTATTATAAGAAAATCTACATCAAATGTAATTAATATCAATGCAAAGATGTGGGTGATGGATCCTTCGGTAGAAAACGATATGAACTCAATTCCTATGCCAAACTATGTACTTGATTATGTAAGAAGTATAAAAGGCGTTGCTATGGCTGTACCAATTTACTTTGGATCTGGTTTAGCAAAACTTGCCAACGGTAAATATCAATCTGTAAGTATTATAGGTCTGGATGATACAATACTTTTTGGTAGGCCTCCCATAATAAAAGGCAACTTAAACAAGATTTACAATTCTGATGCTTTTATTGGTGTAAAAGATTCTGATTATAAAAAAATAGGCTCACCTGGAATTGGATCGATTTTAAGTATAAATGACCACAGAGCAATAATAGTGGCGCTTGCAAATACAACCAGCGGTGGTCTTTTTGGCATACCCACACTTTATACTACATATACACGAGCTACTCGGGATTTGCCACAAACCAGATACTCTATTTCTTATATCTTGATAAACCCAAAAAGTTCAAAGGATATTCCCTACATTCAAAAGCAAGTTAAAAAATTAAGCTATAAAGCTTTAACCCAAAAACAGTTTCAAAAAACAATAGAAAATTTTTACGAATATAAAACAGGTATGGGTATAAGCATAATGATGATGACGCTTATTAGTTTTATTGTAGGTTTATCAATTGCAGGACAAACGTTTTATGCTTTTGTTCTTGAAAACCTTGAAAAGTTTGGTGCTCTAAAAGCAATAGGAGCAAAAAAATATGAACTAGTTTCAATAATACTGTTTCAAGTTTCTGTGACAAGCTTTATAGGTTATGGTTTTGGTATTATGATTTCATCTTTAGTTATCGCTATATCTAAAGCGAATATACAAAATTACGCAGCAGTTGTCACATATAAAAACATGCTTATTGCATTTTTAATGGTATTGGCAATTGCAGGATTCTCAAGTTATATTGGCATCAGAAAAGTTTTAAAGATAGAACCTTTTGATGTTTTTAGAGGTTAATAAAGAGGGAGGGGGCATTCCCTCTTTATATATTATAAGCCATTATCTTGTAGGTACTTTGAGATTGTATTTTTGGTTGACTGGGGCAGTGGAATATAGCCCAAACTTTCAGCAGCTTTGTCACCATGGGCAAAACCCCATTTGAAAAACTCAGCTGCTTCTTTGTGTGGTAATGTAGGTTTTTTAGGAATAAGCACAAATGTGCCAGATACTATAGGCCATGTGTTTACACCAGGCTGATATGCTAGAGATTGACAAAAACCGTTTTGAGGAGCCCACTGTGCTTTTGCTGCAGCTTCTTTGAAGGCTGCTATGCTTGGTATAACCCATTTACCTGCTTTGTTTTGTAATTCTACGTTTGTTAGATGATTTTGTAGCCAGAATGCATACTCAACATAGCCAATCGAGCCTTTTATCTGCTTTACATAGTTTGACACACCCATATTGCCTTTTCCGCCAACGCCTACTGGCCAGTTTACAGATAAGCCGTAATGAACTTTTTCATTCCA
>NZ_FMYU01000011.1:0-61422 GCF_900101285.1 Desulfurella multipotens | reverse complement strand
TCTTCAATATTTAAACTGGCACCCGGTGATTGTTCTCCATCCCTTAGTGTTGTGTCAAATATTTTTACTATCCTGGAGCTCATGGTTAACCCTCCCTTTTTTGAAAAATTTTATTATTAACTCTATTGGTCCTGATAGGGCATACGATAGACCAATAAGTGGAACAAATACGTATGGTTTATATATAACAAGAGATAAAATCAATAGTATAAGCGCAAAAACCCTAATTGAAATTCTCCCATCTAGTTTTACTTTTTTAAAACTTCTATATTTGATTGTACTAATCATTAAAAATGAGATTACATACACGCTAACTAAAAAAAATATTTTGTAATCTTTATACTCAATATTAAAATGTAAAATTGCTAGTATTATGCTTGCGATTATAATAGCTCCACCTGGTATAGGTAAACCAACAAAATCAATTGTTTTTGTTGTAATAACATTAAAGCGCGCAAGTCTTAGCGCACCTGTTAATAAAAATAGTGATGCAGCAATTACGCCTATTCGGCCCATATCGCTTAACGCGAATGTGTACATTAAAAATGCTGGCGCAACTCCAAAGCTAACAAGATCTGATAATGAATCGTATTCAACTCCAAATCTACTTTCACAATGAGTAAGCCTTGCTATTTTGCCATCTAAATTATCAAATACCACAGCCAATATCAAAAGCCACGCTGCTGTCAGATAATCTCCCTGATAAGACTCTATAATACTGTAGAACCCAGAAAGCATATTGGCAGTAGTAAATAGATTTGGCAATATGTAAAGTGCGTTTTTTTGTTTCATAAATAACCTATTAAATCTCCACCTTTTATTTTTTGATTCATATGTACTGCTAAATTTAATTCATTTTCGCTGTAAATATCAACCCTTGAGCCAAAGCGTATAAGACCTATAATGTCTCCAGCTTCTACTTTGTCATTTGGTTTTGTGTATGTTACAATTCTTCTTGCTATAATGCCAGCAATTTGCACCACTACTATTTTTTTACCATCTTCATTTTCAAAAAGAAGGGCACATTGTTCGTTTTCAAGCGAAGCTTTTGGTTTATTGGCACTAATAAATAAGCCTTTGTTGTAAATTTTATCCAAACATACACCTTTAAATGGAGCAAGGTTTATATGCACATCAAATACTGACATAAATATGCTAATTTTATTAACTTCTGATTTAAAGAAAAACCTTTCGTAAGCGTTGGATATATCCACAATAGTGCCATCTGCTGGTGATAATACCATATTTTTTTCATAGTGGATATTTTTCTTTGGATTTCTAAAAAAATATACACTAAATGCACTTGCACCAAGCAATGTAGCTTTTAGAAATTTATTTTTAAAAAGAAACGAGCCAATAGCAAAAGAAGCAATAAATGGGTAACCTTCTTTTGCTATTATATCTTTTTTTGTAGTTTTCATGTTAATTTTTATTCCTATCAATAGATTTTGAAGCTGCTATCCATGGCATCATTGCTCTTAATTTTTTGCCTACTATTTCTATTTCGTGGTCCTCATCTTTTTTAAGAAGCGCATTAAATACCGGTCTGTTGCATTGATTTTCCAGGATCCATTCTTTTGCAAAACTGCCATCTTGAATTTGTTTTAATATATTTTTCATTCTTTGTTTTGTTTCTTCATTTATTACAATTGGACCTCTTGTAACATCTCCATATTTGGCAGTATTTGATATAGAATACCTCATATCTGAAATGCCGCCTTCATACATCAAATCTACAATTAGCTTCATTTCGTGGAATGTTTCAAAATAAGCCATCTCAGGTGGATAACCTGCTTCAACTAATGTTTCAAAACCCGCTTTAACAAGCGCAGTTAAACCACCACAAAGCACAGCCTGTTCACCAAAAAGATCAGTTTCTGTTTCATCTTTAAAAGTTGTTTGTATAACGCCGGCTCTTCCACCGCCATTTGCGCAAGCATAAGACAATGCCATAGCAAGTGTATTTCCAGTGTAATCCTGATAAGCAGAAATAAGCATAGGCACGCCCATACCTTTTTCATATTCCCTTCTTACTAAATGCCCTGGTCCTTTTGGTGCAATCATCATTACGTTTATATTGCCTGGAGGTATAATCTGACCATAATGAATATTAAAACCATGTGCGAAAGCAAGATAATCGCCTTCTTTTAAGTTAGGCTCAATTTCACTTTTATACAAAGCGCTTTGAGTTTCATCAGGTGTAAGAATCATTATAACATCAGCCCATTTACAGGCTTCAGCTACATTCATTACTTTGTGTCCATTATTAACCGCTTTTTGCCAGCTTTTTGAGCCTTCTTTTAAGCCAACTACTACATCACAGCCAGAATCTTTTAGGTTATGAGAGTGAGCGTAACCTTGGGAGCCATAACCAATGATTGCAACCTTTTTGGATTTTATTAAAGATAAATCCGCATCTTTGTCGTAATAAATGTTAAGCATTTAGCCCTCCTAAAAATTATTGTTTTGATTCTCTTGACATTGCAACTTTTCCAGTCCTTGCAATTTCTTTAATTCCAAGCGGTTCAAGAAGATTTAAAATAGCATTGATTTTTTCAGAACTTCCTGTTACTTCTATTGTATATGAATTTTGCGATACGTCAACTATTTTACCCCTGAATATATCAACTATGCGCAAAATTTCAGCTCTAGTGGATGAATCTGTGTGCATTTTGATTAAAGCCATTTCTCGCTCTACGTATGGCACATCGTCGCTGTATTCAATTACTTTTATAGTATCAATAAGCTTGTTAAGTTGTTTGCCTATTTGTTCTAAAATATTTTCATCGCCTTCTGTAACTATAGTCATTCGCGATAAATTAAGTTCATTTATAGGTGCAACATTTAAACTTTCTATATTGTAGCCTCTTGCACTGAAAAGATTTGCTATACGCGACAAAACGCCTGCTTCGTTTTCTACGATAACTGAAAATATTCTTTTCATTTTCCCCCCTAAGTTAAAATCATTTCGCTAAGTGGTGCGCCACCTGGTACCATAGGATAAACATTTTCTTCTCTTTCGATTTTTATATCAAGCACATATGGACCATTATAATTTATTAATTCTGTAAGTGCTTGTTCAACGTCTTTTTTGTCTTCAACTCTTTTTGCTGTGATACCGTAACTTTCTGATAATTTTACAAAATCAGGTTGTACTTCTATATTGGTATTTGCATATCTTCTGCCGTAAAACAACTGTTGCCACTGCCTTACCATGCCCAAATAAGAGTTATTTAAAATAATAACCTTTGTTTGTAATTTATACGTTGCAAGAACAGCTAATTCTTGTAAATTCATCTGAAAAGAACCATCTCCAGCTATAACAAATACTTGTTTGTCTGGATTTGCAAAACTTGCACCTATACCTGCAGGAAATCCAAATCCCATTGTACCAAGACCGCCTGATGTTAAAAATCTTCTGGGTTTATTGAAATTATAAAATTGCGCAACCCACATTTGATGTTGGCCTACTTCTGTTGAAACAATTGGATCCAACTCTTTTGTTAATTTGTTTAGTAATTGTATTACGTATTGTGGTTTTATAACTTTATCGGAGTCTTCGTATGAAAGAGGATGTTCGCTGTCCCACTTTTTTATTAAATCCAGCCACTTTTTTCTGTTTTGGTGAATTTTGTTGTTATCTTTAAGAATGGAAAGAAGTTCCTTTAAAACCAGTTTTGCATCGCCTACTATAGGATAATCAACTTTAATATTTTTACTTATACTTGTTGGATCAATATCTATGTGAATAACCTGTGCATTTGGAGCAAACTCAGATACTTTGCCAGTAATTCTATCATCAAACCTTGCTCCTATAGAAATTAGCAGATCACAGTATTGAATGGCCATATTCGCTTTGTAGGTACCGTGCATGCCAGCCATGCCCAGGCTCAAAGGATGGTCTGCAGGAAATGCCCCAATACCCATAAGTGTAGTAAAAGCAGGTATTTGCAATCTTTCTGCTAGCTCTAAAACTTCTTTATGCGCATTTGAAGTAATTACACCACCACCAATATACAAAAGTGGTCTTTCTGCTTGCTCAATTACTTTAGCTACCTTTTTTATTTGCTTTGGATTGCCATGGTAGGTAGGGTTATAACTTCTCAAATGTATTGCATCCGGATACTCAAATTCACAGCTTGCTGTTTGTACATCTTTTGGTATATCAACCAAAACGGGACCTGGCCTGCCTGTTCTTGCTATGTAAAAAGCTTTTTTTATGGTATAGGCTAAATCTTTAACATCTTTTACTAAAAAATTATGTTTTGTGCAAGATCTTGTAATGCCTACTATATCAACTTCTTGGAAAGCATCGTTGCCTATTAAATGTGTAGGTACCTGACCTGTAAAAACAACAAGAGGTATAGAGTCCATATATGCTGTTGCAATACCTGTTACAGCATTAGTTGCGCCAGGTCCGCTTGTAACAAGGCTAACGCCAACCTGGCCCGTACTTCTTGCATATCCATCTGCCATGTGAACAGCACCTTGCTCGTGTCTTGTTAGGATGAACTCTATATCTTTTTGCTTATAAATGGCATCATGCAAGTCAATAATTGCACCACCTGGTATGCCGAATAGATGTTTTACTCCTTCTTTTTTTAGACATTCGATAAAGATTTCTGCACCTTTTAACTTTCCACTCATATTTCCCCCTTGTATAAATTAAAAATTAATTATACAAAATGTTACAAAATTTGCAAATTATTGTAGAAAATTGCAGATTGCTTTATTAAAATCATCAGGTTTCTCCCACATAGACATGTGGCCAGCATTTTGGATAACAACCATTTGCGAATGTTTAATATTATCTTTTAGATATTGGGCATATTTAATCGGTGTAAGTTTGTCGCAAGAGCCTACAATAACAAGTGCAGGTTTATCTATCTGATCTACTTTTTGCATTATATCAAACTCATTGCAAGCAAGAAAATCATTGTATCGTACGATTTTGTTTGTATTATTAAATTCACTTTCAGCTTCTTCGATCAATTCTTTTTTTGTATGTTCGCAATAAGCCCAATCTACTGCATAGTTTGCACCTTCCAGGGTTGCTTTTAAAATATCTTGATGAACTTTTAATTTTGCGCCGCTTCCAGCAATGATAATTTTATCTAAAAGGTGTGGGTATTTGAGACTGAATTGCAAAACAATTGCGCCACCCATAGAATGTCCGCAAAGTGTTACATTTTTTAAGTTTAAGGCTTCAATAAATGACTTTATAAAATCAACATAATCATCAATAGAAGAATAACCATTACCTTGAGACTCACCATGTCCAATTAAATCAAGAGCGATTTTTGTATAATTGGGCAATGTTGCTTTTAGCTGATGCTTCCATGTTAGTTTGGTAGCTCCAGAACCATGTATAAAAATAATATTCTTTTGTTGTTCTGGGCTTTCTTGTTCGTATGAAATTTTTTTGCCTTCTATATAAACTTCTTTTTCCATGATTTACACCTTTTAATTAAAGTTTAAGTATTATAGCATTTTTTGAATTATTTATCAAATTAAAAAAGTTTTTTAAAGTAGAGCCAATTTAATTAGATTTAAATTCAATAAGACTTGACAAAAAATAAAATTAGAATATCTTTGTTAGCAGGTAGAAGTGGTGATTGCTAATGAAAGCAGAATTAGATGAAAGATATTTAACGGTTTTAAATATAGTTGTTGAAAACTTTATAAACTACAAAGAAGCCGTGGGCTCTAGAGTATTAATAAAAAGGTATAATTTACCTTTTTCTGCTGCTACAATGAGAAATATTATGTCTGATTTAGAAGAAATGGGATACCTTAAACATTCCTATATATCAAGCGGAAAAATTCCAACTGAACTTGGTTACAAAGTATATGTACAGCATCTATTGGAAAAGAAAAGAAAGAGTTTAAAACCAAGATTAAAACAAATTGATAATATAAATTTAAGCACCATTGAAGATTTTGTTTCAGATATATCGAATATCTTATCTAATTCGTGTGGTTTGATATCCATGGTTAGCTCTCCTAATATATTTAAATTAAAACTAAAAGATATTAGTTTGATAAAAATTGGATCTAATAAATTGCTGTGCGCTGTAATAGCTGAGCCGTCAGTTGTGGAAACAAAAATAATAGAAGTTGCAAAAGATTATTCTGAAAGTGAGCTAAATGATATAGTCCAGTTTTTAAGTGAAAATTACAAAGGTTGGGAGCTAGAAAAAATTCAGGAAGATTTAGAAAACTCATTGTCGAAAAGCAGACAAGAGTGCGATTTAATATTTAAAAAGTTAAAAGAAAAAAGTAAAGCTCTGTACTTTTCTGGTGTTCAAAATCTATTGAAAGAAAGAGAATTTTATGAAGATTATGAACAGTTGAATAAAATTCTTGATGTTATAGAAAAAAGAAAACATGTTTCTGAAATAGTTGATTTGATTTTAAAAAATGATGAAAAAATATTAATAGGTAATGATATACCAAATGAGAAACTAAAAGGCATGAGTCTTATTGCCCAACCTTACTATCTGGATAATGTAAAGTTGGGTTTTGTAGGTGTACTTGGGCCTATGAATTTAAATTATGAAAATGTAATCTACACACTGGATTTATTGAGCAAAAAAATAGAAAAACTTTTTAAACAAGGGAGGTAGTAATGAATGATAAAAATAATATCACGGAAAATTTACAAGAAAATCAAGAGTTGCAAAATAATAATATAGAAAGCAAGGAAACAGATCTAAATCAAACCCAACAGGAGACAAAAGACGAATTGTCAGAAATAAAAGAACAATTAGAAAAACAAAAAGATGCATATTTAAGGTTATTGGCTGAGTTTGATAATTTCAGAAAACGCACAGAAAAAGAAAAGTTTGAAATTGCTGATGTTATAAAGGGTTCAGTAGTAAGAGATTTTTTGCCAATTTTGGATAGTCTGGAAAAAGCATATGAAGCTTGTGTAAATGATGAATCAATAAGATCTGGCATTGAGCTTGTTATAAAAGCGTTTAAACAGCTTTTGGAAAAGTATGAAATAAAGGAAGTAGATACTGAATGCGAGTTCAATCCAAATCTTCATGAAGCTTTAATGATTGTAGAATCAAATACGCCGAATAAAATTGTTCAGGTTTTTGAAAAAGGTTATACTTATAAGGATAAATTGCTTAGACCGGCAAAAGTTTCGGTAGGTAAATTGAATAATAATGACAACAATACAAATGAAGATAAAAATGAGGAGGTATAATTTATGGGAAGAGTGTTAGGTATAGATCTTGGAACAACAAACTCTTGTATGGCCATTATAGAAGGTGGCAAACCAAAAGTAATTCCAAATGCTGAGGGCTCAAACACAACACCAAGCGTTGTAGCTTTTACAGATAAAGGCGAAATATTAGTTGGGCAGGCTGCAAAAAGACAGGCAATAACAAATCCTAAAAAAACTATATTTTCGGCAAAAAGATTGATAGGTAGAAGGTATAGTTCAAAAGAAGCTCAAGAAGCAAAAGCTAAACTTCCATACGAAGTAGTAGAAGGACCAAATGATGATTGCAGAATAAGAATTAATGGAAAAGATTATACACCACAGGAAATTTCTGCTCAGGTTTTAATGAAATTAAAACGAGATGCGGAAAGTTATTTAGGTGAAAAAATAACAGAAGCAGTTATAACTGTACCAGCTTATTTTGATGATTCACAAAGGAAAGCAACCAAAGATGCTGGTACCATTGCGGGACTTAATGTTTTAAGAATAATAAATGAGCCAACTGCATCATCACTAGCATTTGGGCTTGATACAGCAAAAGAAGGTAAAGTGGCAGTTTACGATTTAGGTGGCGGTACATTTGATATATCAATATTGGAAATTGCTGATGGGGTTTTTGAAGTTAAATCAACCAATGGTGATACATATTTAGGTGGCGATGATTTTGATAGGGTGTTGCTGGATTATTTAGCTGATGAATTTAAAAAAGAACATGGTATTGATTTAAGAAATGATCCAATGGCACTCCAAAGATTAAAAGAAGCCAGTGAAAAGGCTAAAATTGAGCTTTCAAGTTCTCTTGAAACAGAAGTTAATTTGCCTTTTATTACAGCTGATGCTTCAGGACCAAAACATTTAGTAATTAAAATTACAAGGGCTAAATTTGAACAATTAGTCGATCCGTTAATACAACATACACTTGAGCCATGCAGGCTAGCCTTAAAAGATGCTAATTTAACGCAAAAAGATATAGATTATGTTATCCTTGTTGGCGGTATGACAAGGATGCCTAAAATTCAGCAAGTTGTTAAGGAATTTTTTGGCAAAGAACCTAGAAAAGATGTTAACCCAGATGAAGCTGTTGCAATAGGTGCTGCGATACAGGGTGGTGTATTAAAAGGTGAAGTAAAAGATGTATTATTACTTGATGTAACACCACTTAGTCTTGGCATAGAAACACTTGGCGGTGTTATGACAAAGATAATACCTAGAAATACTACTATCCCTACCAAAAAAAGCCAGATATTTACAACAGCAGAAGACAATCAGACTGCAGTTACTATCCATGTATTACAAGGTGAACGAGAGATGGCATCAGAAAACAAGACTCTTGGAAGGTTTGAGCTTGTAGGAATACCACCTGCACCAAGAGGGATACCCCAAATAGAAGTTACATTTGATATTGATGCTAATGGAATTCTTAATGTAACTGCAAAAGACAAAGCTACAGGTAAAGAACAGATGATTCGCATTACAGCTTCAAGTGGTTTAACTCAAGAAGAAATTGAAAGAATGGTAAAAGAAGCTGAGCTTCATGCAGAAGAAGATAGGAAGTACAAAGAATTAGTAGAGGTCAGAAATAAAGCCGATTCAATAGTGTATTCTACTCAAAAGAGCTTAAATGATTTTGGCGACAAAATTTCTGAAAGCGAGAAAAAAGAGATTCAAGATGCGATAGAAGCTACAAAGAAAGCTATAGAATCTGGTACTAAAGAAGAAATAGAAGCAAAAATGAATGAGCTTATAAATAAAGCTCATAAGTTAGCAGAAGAAGCTTACAAACAAGCTTCGTCCAAAGGGGATCAGGCTGGCAGCGATTCAAAAAAAGAAGAAGATGTTGTTGAAGCAGAAGTAGAAAAAGAAGATAAATAACATGAATTGCTATGAACCAGGGTAGATTTTGCCCTGGTTCATAATTCTTTAAGTAGCAGGGAGATTAAAACAAAAATGGCAAAAGATTATTATGCTATTTTGGGTGTAGATAGAAACGCAACTACAGAAGAGATTAAAAAAGCTTACAGAAAGCTTGCACTTAAGTATCACCCAGATAGAAACGAAGGCAATAAAGAAGCTGAGGAAAAATTTAAAGAAATTACAGAAGCTTACGCTATACTATCAGATGAAACAAAAAGGGCAAAATATGATCAGTTTGGTTATGTAAACGAAAATGATTTTGATTTTAATCCATCAAGTTTTGATGATATTTTTGCTTATGTTAATGATATATTCGGAGATCTTTTTGGTAATTTTGGCTCAAGACGCTCAAGGTATTATCGTCAAAAAAGAAAAGGTGAAGATATACAGTATCAGTTAACAGTTTCTTTTAAGGAAGCAATATTTGGGGCTTCAAAAGAAATTGAAATAAATTACCAAAAAGTTTGCGATGAATGTAATGGGCTTGGTGCTAAAGCGCAAGACTTTGAAACATGCGATTACTGCAAAGGGACAGGTCAGGTAGAATATGGTAATTTTTTCATATCAGTTAGAAAAACGTGTCCTAAATGTGGTGGTACTGGCAGGATAATAAAGAAAAAATGCTCAAAATGCAGCGGTAGAGGTTTTGTCGTTGAAAAAGAAAAAATTACAATTAATATTCCGCGCGGTATAGATAACGGTTATGCTATAAGAATATCATCAAAAGGACATGAAAGTATAGATAGAATTAGAGGTGACTTAATAATATACTTTAAGGTTTTGCCCGATAAAGTTTTTAGAAGAGAAGGTTTAAACATATATCTTGATTTAAATATTACGATTCCTCAGGCAGTTTTAGGCGATACAATAGAAGTAGATACAATTTGGGGCAAAAAAAAGATTTCAATTGAACCTGGTACTCAAAGCGGTTCACAAATTTTACTAAAAGGCGAAGGTGTGGAGATTGAAGGTGCAAAAGGTAACCAGATAATCAATATACATGTAGATATACCAAAAAAATTAACACCAAAGCAAAGACAACTTATGGAAGAGTTTGCAAAAGAAATGGATCAATCACTTTCTTCTAATCAGGAAAAAAATATATTCAAACGCTTTTTTGGCCAGTAAACATTTTTAAAAACTTAAAGTTTATTGATAATTTTGATAAATTGTACTTTAAAATTGCCATATTAAGCAAAAAATTTAATATATTGGCCAGAAGTATTGAGAGCCATATACCATTTAGCTTAATATGCATAGATAAAAAATATGCAAGTGGAAGCTGAAACAAAAATAAACTAAAAAAATTCATTATGCTTGGCAAAAAAGTGTTTCCACAGGCCATTGTAATGCGGTTTGCAATAGAACCTGCTGCAAAAAATGGATAACTTAAAGCGTAGTATAAAAATGCATTTTTTGCAATTTCAAAGCATGTTTTATCTGAAGTAAAAACTTTTATTATGATACCTGAAAATACAAACAATAAAATATCTAAAAAAACTATAAAGGCACTACCAAATAAAATTGATTTTTTTACACCTTCTTCCACAAATGGCCAGTTTTTTGCACCAATATTTTGACCTACAATTACGGCTGCTGCATTTGATATACCAAAAATCATAAATAACAAAATTTGATATATGCGTGTTACAATACTATAACTTGAAATTGCAGTTTGAGATTGAATAGCTATTATTTTAATAATTAATAACATGCTTAAAATCCTTACAATTAAATGAAATGAAGCAAAAATGCTTTTGCTTAAAAGTTGTTTAATAAGAGGCAAGTTAATGTGTAATTCAAATCTTAGTTTTGTTTTTAAAATAACAGATACCTGCAACAAAATGCCAACAAACATTGAAAAAATTGTAGCCAAAGCCGCACCTTTTACGCCCATTTTTAAAACAAATATTAATAAAGGATCAAGTAAAATGTTTATAATTGTAGCAATAAGCATAATAAGAAGGGTTTTGTGGGGTAGCGACATACTTTTTAGTGTTGAGCTATTTAGGCCAAACACAAACGATATTGGAAGCCCTAAAATAGAAATACTCAAAAACTCTTTAGCAAAAACCAATGTGGAATCTTTTAATCCAAGAAGACTTAAAATATTATCTAAAAATGGATAAAGCAACATTGATGCAAGAGAAAAGAATATCATAACAATTAAAGCGTTTGAATAAACAGTGTTTGCTCTTTTAAAGTTTTTTGCACCATAACTTTGTGTAAAAAAAATTGATGATGCAATAGAAATACCTATAGTAAAAGCAGATATTAGCATCATTAGTATGCTTGAAGAGACCAGTGCACCTATTGCACTGTAGCTTATCTTCGAAACAAAAAATGTATCAACAAGATTAAAAATGGTTTGAAGATTGCTTTCTATAATCATCGGTATAGATAATCCAATCAGACTTTTTATTATAGGATCTTTTGTAGGGTCTATATTAGTCAATTTATTGTGTGTAGTATTTTAACATATCGGCTCTTTTTCTAGCATCCGCAATTTTTCTTTCTATGTTGTTTCTTATCCATGAGCCGTCAAGCCATTCGATCGGGTTTACATAATAGCCGTCAATTAACATACCAAAGTGCAGGTGGTCTCCTACTGCAAGACCCGTGGTATCTGTATGGGCAATGATCTGGCCTTTTTCAACAAAGTCACCTTTTTTAACAAGGAAATCTTCTAAATGGCCATATAGGCTAAATATACCAAGCCCGTGATCGATTAAAATACAATTTCCGTAAACACCGATTTTTCCAGTATAGACTACTATACCCGAGTTAGCTGCAAGTACTTTAGCGTGTTTTATGCTAGCAAAATCAACTCCTAAATGATATTCATGAGTCAGTGGCCTATTATCATAGTAAAACGTTCTATAATCGCCAAAATATGCCATAACAGCAGAGCCAGGCAATTGCAAAAAGGGGCCATTAAATAGTATCTTGTCTGTATGAATAGAATTTGCTATTTGAGCAATTTGTTCGTTATTTTGTTTTTCTAATTTATTTATAACCAAGTCAAAAGCTTGTGCTGGATCTTGTTCATTAAAACTTATATTAGCTTCTTTTAATAATCTGTATACTTTTGTTTCAATAAAATGTGTATCGACCTGAACATCTGTTTTTTTGTTTTTAAAAGATTCATAATAGACAGGTACATGTACATAAATTTCATTTCCTGCATTGTTTTGGGCAACTATAGATGTATCCCAATTTTTTTGCTCACAAAAGGGATAGGTGAAAAATGCTATATAAGTATGTGGATGATTTGTGAATTTTTCTGCATTAAAGCATCGAAATTTAGCAATTTTGTTATTTGCATATTTAACCTGTAAATATACATTTTTTAAACCAATTTTATCATTTGCATAAAACAATACTACAGCCGAACCACCTTCCAGTATATTTGCTGCATCATTTAATAATATTACTTTTGGATAATGATTGTAAACAGTAACTTGTTTTTCTATTTTCTTTTTAAATCCAAGAGAAAAATTGTTGTGTGAGTAATCTGTTACTTCAATTACGAATTTTGCTGGACCATCTGGAAGCCTTTGGTTTAACTTAAATTTAAGTGGAAAATTGTAAGTATTTTTGTTTTCAAATATTTTATCATACAAAGGAATTTTTGTATTCATGGTGTATGTGTAAATATTTATTTCTTTTAAAGGGTATTTTGTATCTTTGATATTTATATCAATATTTTTATCTGAGCTAAAATATTCATTTGGATAAACAATATTGATTTGTATCGGATTTTTAACAAAAAAAGGCGTATAATGATAAACTGCATAAGCACAGACAAGTAATATCAGGATAAATAAAAGTTTAGATCCAAAGCCTTTCTTTTTTTTCTTTTTTAAATAAAATGTGTCTTTCATTTTATACTCCTTACTATATCTTTTTGAATTTTTAAATTTTGCGTTGATATGCAAATTATTTTATATATGTAAGAGTTGTGCATTAGTTTATTTGAAAAATGATTTAAGTAAGGTAAGCTCCTAAGTATAATAGACACAAGTGCAATCAAAAAAATAGCTTTAAAAAATCCAAACAAAGCGCCGAGGATTCTATCAATGCTTGTTAATTTCATTTTTCTTGATGCACTTTGGCTTAAAAAACTAATAAGGTTTACCAGTGTATATATAATAATAAACAATACAATAAAACTCAGTAGATTTGCAATTAAATAAGATACTTTTAGTGCTTTTTCTATGGGTAGTGTCAAAACACTGTGGTATATAACAGACAAATACAAACCCAAAATTACAGCTACCAATTTAAAAAATTCCTTTATAAAACCATTAATATAGCCTAAGACCAATAGACCTAAAATAAAAATGCCAAAAATAGTATCTGCCATTAACCCACCACAACCGTTTTAAAATTAGAGTAAGTAACCCTGCCTTTCTTAAAACCTTTAGGTTTTTTTACAAATTTTACAAATGTATAGTCTACTTCAATTTTATCGTTTGTACCTAAATTTTCTCTTATTTTTTGTGCACATTTTTCTAAAAGAGTTTTGTCTAACTGTTGCAAGCGTTGTGGATTTTTTATTATTAAATGTGGCCCTGGTATGCTTTTTGTATGCATCCATATATCATCTTTTGAAGCGTTTTTTAGAATTAAATCGTTTCCTTTAGCGTTTTTTCCTATATACACATCAAAACCAAGTACGTTAAAGTGCTCATATGGTATATTATCTAAAGGGACAATTTTTTGCGCATTATTATGAGGCAAGATTGTTTTTATATAATTAGGATCAATGTGTCCACTAAGTAGGTTTTCTTTTATTTTTAATAAAAATTTTTGCTCTTTAATTGCATTTTTTAATACATTTTCTAGTTTGCTCTTTGCATTTTTATATTTTTTGTAGAGTTTATAGTAATGATTTATGTTGTCTTGAATTGTTTTTTGAGGATTAATCGGTATAGCTAACTCATTTGGTTTTTCAAGAGGTTTTAGGTAAATTATATCGGCATTGATATACTTTAATTTAGAAATATTTTCAAGTAAAGTGTCAGCGTACAATTTAAAAGTTTGAGCATCCTCGGCTTTTTTGATATCGCTTTGAATTTTTTCAATTTTTTCGCTTAATTTTTTAATTTTTTTGTCTAAAAAATTTATAATTTTAGTATTGTTTGAGTTAATATTTGTATTTTGTTTAAAAAATTGTTCAAAAAGCTCGTTTTCTTCAATAGCAGATGTATCTAAACCAAAATTAAGTAAAAATGGATATACAAATTTCTTTTTATTGTAAGTATAGCAAAATAGCCTGTCTGATGGTTTTTTTATTGTTTCTATGAAATTTTCTAAATTTTCCTCATTTATGAAGTTTTTTGTAAAGCTGTCTATACCTAAGATATTTTCTTTTTTTATAGCATTTTTTAAAGTATTTATATCTGATAAAGTTACATCTAACATTTGAGGTGGTTTTTTGTAAATTTTTCCTGGTATGATTTGTCTTTTTTGGTTTAAACGGAACACCTCAATTATTTTTTGAGCGTTATCGCATAGCAATAGGTTACCATTTCTACCGGTAATCTCAAAGATTAGATAATAATGATGCTCAATATCTAATCTTTTATCCAAAAGATGCAATGTTAAAACACGCTCAAGCCCTACAAAGTCTACCTCAATAATTCTAAGTCCACTGATTTTTTTATGTAAAGATACAGCAAAGTTATTTTGTGTTTTTTCAAGTTTATAATTACCGAAAAATAAAGCAGTTGGAGAGTTTAATTTAAATAGAATGGCTAAATTATTTTTTAAATTTAAAAAGAGTGTATCCTCATGTGCATAAATATTAAAAATCCTTTCCCCTATTGATCTTTCTTTTATTTTTTTTGCAAAATAGTTAAATAAAAAGTTGTTCATAAGCCAAATAAACTCCTCAAAAGGAGGAGTTTATTTTTTTCTTTCGCTAAGTCTTTTTTTCTTGAGAGCCTTTTTGCGAGCAGCTAATGCTTTTTTCTTTTTCTTTTCGCTGGGTTTTTCATAATGCTCTCTCTTTTTTATTTCAGAGAGAATACCAGCACGCTCGCATTGCTTTTTGAATCTTTTGAAGGCTTCTTCAAAAGATTCATTGTCCCTTACATAGACACCCGGCAAACAAATCACCCCTTTACTTTTAAATTCTTTTTATTATATTAAAAAAAAGATATTGGGTCAACATCAAAGTTTAGGTTTTTATCTAAAAGTTCAGCTGTTATAAAGTGAAGTGTTTTAAATATATCATTTGTTTTTATAATTATATGGTATCTGTATTTATTTTTTATTTTATCTATTGGACATTTAGTTGGTCCAAGAAAACTAAATCCACTATTTTTCAATATTTCAAAGCATAGTTGTATGTTTTGTTTTGCAACTTTTTCATTCGTGTTTTGAGAAAGGATTCTTATTAAATGTGAAAATGGTGGATAATTTAGAGATTTTCTCAAATTGATTTCTTCTTTTAAAAAACCTTCGTAATCATGGTTTATTATAAAATTTTCTAACCTCGAAGGTAATTTTGACTCGATAATAACATTTCCTTTTTGCTTGCGACCACTTCTACCTGCTGTTTGAATAATTAGTGAAACGCACTTTTCATCTGCTCTAAAATCAGGCAAAGCAAAAATTGATTCAATGTTTGATATTATTACTAGATTTATTTTTTCTATATCGTAGCCTTTTGATATCATACTTGTACCTACTATAATGTCTATTTTACCATCAAGCAAATTTGAAACTATGTTATAAGCGTTTTTTTTTGATGAAGCTGTATCTCTATCTAATCTTGCAATATTGATATTTCCAAAATTTTCGCGCAAAAATTCTTCCATTTTCTGTGTACCTGTACCAACATCTTTTATATTGTAACTGGAACAGTTTGGACATTTTTTTGGTATTTCAAAGCTTGATTCACAAAAATGACATTTAAGATCCTTTGTTTTTTTATGATAAACAAGCGAAACATTGCAATTTGGGCACCTAAAAATATAACCGCAGTCACCACAAATCAAAAAATGTGCAAAGCCTCTTCTATTTACAAGGATTGCGCAAGTTTGTTTTTCTTCTATTGATTTTTTTATGTATTCTTGTGATTTTATACTCAAAAGAGTATTTTCTGGTTTTGAAAACTCAATTACAGGTAACTCACAATTATTTATTCTATTATTAAGTTTAAATAATTTAAATTTTTTTGTTATCGAGGCTTTATAATAAGTTTCCACTGTAGGTGTTGCACTTGATAGAATTACTGGAATATTTAGTTGTTTTGCCCTGTATATAAGCAGGTCTTTAGCGTTATATGATGGCGTATTTTCTTGTTTGTATGAATCATCATTTTCTTCATCTATCACTATTAAGCCTGTATCAGATAAATCTACAAAAGCAGCGGAACGCGTACCAAGCAATACTCTTTTTTCTTGTTTTTTAAACATTAACCACTCGAGGAATTTTTGTTTTGGTGTAAGTTGAGAATGATATACACCAACTGTATCAAGAAATTTTTCTTCAAAAACCCTTTTGTATTGATTTGTAAGCACAATTTCTGGTACCAACACAAGGGCGTTTTTTCCTTTTTCTATTACGTCTCTTATTAGATGTAGAAATATTTCTGTTTTACCAGATCCTGTAACACCAAATATCAAATTAACATTAAAGATTTTTAGATCAATAGATTCATAAATTTTTTTTTGTTCATCGTTTAAATTAAAAAATTTTTGATGGTTAATTTGTTTTTTAATAGAATTTTTTTCAAAATTTATTGGTTCTTTTGAAAAAGCTTTAGAAGGCAGAGCATTCCTCAGAATTAGACCTCTTGGAGATAAATAATAATAACTGGCGAAATTAATTGTTTTTATTAACTCTTCAGTAATAACCGGTTTATTATCTAATATAGATATAATTTCTTTTATTTCTTTTATATCATCTATATTTATTTGTGTTGTTTTTTCAAGGACAATGCCGACTTTTTTCCTATTGTTGAAATCCACCAGTACACGCGAGCCGACTTCAATATTTTGTGTACTTTTGTAAGTAAAACTTTTGCTTAAAGCAATATTAAATAGCACATTATAGTAATTCACAAAAAAATTTTATCATAAATCATTTAAAAATAAAATCATCATTTACCATTGTGAGGGTTTATTTTTTCTATTTCTATGTGTAAAAAAAGTTTGTTATAGGTTTTTTGAAAATAATTTGATAATTCTTTATTATTGAGTTGTTTATATATGTCTATATAATACTTTAAAACCTGTTTTAAATGAGTGCTTGCTAATTGATTTTTACTTTTAGATAATGTTTTTACCCAATTTTTGCTTATCTGTTCGCCTTTATTTTTGTCAATTTGATACTCAACAGGACCCATCATATCACAGCCTGGAATGTAATTATTATAGCAAGCAATAGAAAAATAGATAAATGCATTTTTATAATCATTTTTTTTCAAAAATTCAATAGCCTGATTGTATAAAACCTCGCCATTGCTTAGTGCCTTAGAGGTTATATTAAAGAGTAAAATGAAAAAACAAATTGCAACAAAAATTTTCATACAACCTATACTATAGTATTTTTTATTTAAATCTCAATTGTTTAAAGCTAAGAGGGATAAATCCCTCTTAGCTAGCAGGCAAAAGTGTTTTTAAAAGCACAGTAACGACAATAACAAATATTAATGCCAAAACACCAATTAAATATTGCATAGAATATTCTTTAGATTCTGTGCGGTTTTTGTTGACATAAGATACAATGTATTGCATAAAACCCATAAAAAATCCGCCGATAGCTAATGTTATTATAAACGAAACTAAAGTATTTGCACCAAATAGTGTGTGCCAGTAAACTTGGCCTAAATCACTTGATACATAAAAATCTTTCTCAAATGGAAAACCGAATATAAATATAGCCATTCCAACAAGCATTCCCAGTCCAAATACCATAGCATCTTTTTTACCACTTGCTATGGCTGCTACAGAAGTACCTGGACAATAACCACTCATTGCCATGCCAACGCCAAATAACAATCCTCCAAATATATATGGCCATAAGTATAAATTTGGTGTCCATATATTTTGTATCTGGATAAGACCCAGTGAGCCAAATACCAAAAACCAGAATGTGGATGTCAAAATAGCTGTAACCATCATCTGTATGACGCGATTGTTTCTAAAATAAAACTCATCTGTGATGTTTTTACCCGAAGCAAAGCCTGTTGCTTCCAAAAAAAATCCAAACAAAAAGCCTCCAAATATTGAAAAAAGCATATTTGTATGACCAGATATAACACCGTTTATATAAAGTGGAGCACTCATAGCCACTGCCTCCTAAATAATCTTGCTGTAAGATACACACCAGCAAATACACAGAACAAAAATAACCATCCACCTATTGAATATGCACCTGCACCTGCTAGTCCTTGGCCACTTGTACAGCCTCTTGCGTATCTGGTAGCATAGGCAATTAAAATACCACCAAAAAATGCCAGTGCATATCTATAGGATGTTGGAGTAGTTTGGCCTTTGTCCACTGAGAATCTTAATCTGCCACCAATAAGTGCACTTACAAAACCGCCAATAAATATCCCAATATCAATAAAGAAAATGCGGTTATAGAGAATATGAGTTATACCGTGTTCACCTAAATCTTTTGCAGTATATGCATTTGAAGCAATGTAAGATTTAGAAAACAAAGCTATAATGAAAGCTGAAAGTTGGGAAAAACCGCCACTTGCGCCAAAGCCTGCACCAGATACGTAATAGAAAATAAAGAGTGTTGTGCCAACAAGAAAACCACCAATCAACGTCCCCCAATAACCTCTTTGTTGCATAAAACCTCCCATTTTTTGATCTTGATGTGAAGTTTATTATTTTTATGTCTAATATCAAGAATGATTTATTCATTTAAGTTACTTACTTATTAATGATAAAACCGCTATAGTTTCAAAATGATAGGTATTTGGAAACATATCAAGTAAAAAAATCTTTTCAAGTGTGTAGTTTTTTAAAATAGATAGATCCCTTGCAAGCGTTGGTGGCTCGCATGATACATATATCACTTGATTTGGTTTTTTATTGTTAATAAAGTGCATTAGATTTAAGCTTCCGCTTCTTGGTGGATCAAGTATTAATGTATCAATTGGTTTTTTATAATTTATAGGTTTATTTAAATCGCACTGTGTTGTTTTGATATCAAGCGATAATCTTTTTGCGTTTTGTTTTAGTGTCTCAATGGATAACTCATCAATTTCAAAAGCTTCGACCTTGTGGTTTTTGAGTGCCAAAGGTATTGTAAAGTTCCCGATTCCGCAGAATGCTTCAAAAACATTTTCACCTTTAACTAAATTTAGTATAAGATTAATAAGAGTTTTGTTTGCATCAAGATTGACTTGAGTAAAAGAACCCATTTTATAATCAATGTAAGCATCTTTTGCAATAAAAGATAAGTCTATTCTTAACGGTTCATTTTTATTTGTAGCTAGTTTAAAAAAGCTGTCGACTTCTATTTCTAAATCTTTATGATTTTTTATATAACTATTTATTAGTTTAACAAGTATCGGGCAATAGTTTATTTCTAGAAATTCATTTGAGTTTTGTTTAAAAAATCCTATTTTTTCAGCTTTTTTTTGAAATTTTACCCTGTGTCTGTAAAATGTTTGTTTACTTTTTATTATTTCAATGTTATCTAATGATATATGTCCTATACGTTTAAGTATATTTTTTAATATTTGAGATTTTATGTTTAACTGTTGATTATAGTGGATATGTTGATAGTGACAACCGCCACATAAACCAAAATATTTACAAAATGGTTTTTTTCTAGTTTTAGTGCTTTCCAAAATATCAACGACCTCCGCGAGACAATAGTCTTTTTTTTCTTTTGTAATTTTTATTGCTACTTTTTCATTTGTTTCTACAAAAGGAATAAACACTATTTTGCCATTTATGAAAGAATAACCGTAGCCCTTGTAAGCCTGTCCTGCAATCTGTACAATCTCAAACATCAAAGCAATTATACTAATATAATTTTTAATGACAAATCTACTTGAAATTATAGCTACTAGCAACTAAATTAATAAAAAACAAGGAGGCTGTATGAGAAAAGAAACAGATTCTATGGGTGAAGTTATGGTTCCAGATGAAGCATATTTTGGTGCTCAAACACAAAGAGCTATAGAAAATTTTAAGGTATCAGGTAAATCTATGCCTTTGGATTTCATATATGCTTTAGCTACTGTTAAGCTTGCCTGCGCTTTAAGTAATAAAGAGCTTAAATACATTGAAGAGAAAAAAGCTGATGCAATAATCCAAGCTTGTAAAGAAATTTTAGATCATAAGTTTGATAATCAGTTTCCTGTAGATGTTTATCAAACAGGTTCTGGTACTTCAACAAACATGAACATTAATGAAGTAATAGCAAACAGAGCAACAGAGATTTTGGGAGGTAAAAAAGGTGAAAAACTTGTTCATCCAAACAATGATGTAAATAAAGGCCAATCTAGCAATGATACAATCCCAACTGCAATGCATATAATGATTGTAGAGCTTTCAAAAAAGAAGCTTTTACCAGCGCTAAATGGCCTTGAAGAAGCATTAGAGTACAAAGAAAAAGAATTTGCAAATATTATAAAAATTGGAAGAACACACATGCAGGATGCTGTACCTATTAGGTTATCTGATGAATTTGGGGCATATAAGACTCAGATTATTAACAATAAAAAGCGTATCACATTTGCTTTGGAAGGTTTAAAAGAACTGGCTTTAGGGGCAACAGCAGTTGGGACTGGTTTAAACGCACCAAAAGGGTTTGCCTGGCTTGCAATAGAAAAAATTTCTGAATTTACCAATACAGATTATAAACAGGCACCTAATTTATTTGAAGCCATTGCATCAAAAGATGCTGTAAATTTTTTTGCATCAAGTTTATCAACATT
The DNA here is from genome assembly GCF_900101285.1 of Desulfurella multipotens. Classification (NCBI taxonomy): domain Bacteria; kingdom Pseudomonadati; phylum Campylobacterota; class Desulfurellia; order Desulfurellales; family Desulfurellaceae; genus Desulfurella; species Desulfurella multipotens. The sequence goes on along the minus strand of NZ_FMYU01000011.1, from coordinate 40,354 downwards.
AGCTTCTAGTATGATAAAAATTGCAAGCGACATAAGATTTTTATCGTGTGGCCCAAGATGCGGCATTGGTGAGCTAATTTTAAAAGACTTGCAACCAGGTAGCTCAATTATGCCAGGCAAAGTAAACCCAGTTATTCCAGAGTCAGTGCTGCAGGTTTCCTATAGTGTAATTGGTTACTCACAAATAATTAATATGTGTGCTCAAGCAGGTGTATTAGAGCTAAATGTAATGATGCCAGCTATTATTTATCATATAAACGAAGCCATTAATATAATGTCTAATGTAATTGATGATTTTAGTACAAAATGTATTTTACCAATTAGAGCAAATAAAGAACGTATAAATAGTTTCATAGAAAATTCTTTAGCCCTTGTTACACCTCTTGCTTTGATTATTGGATATGATAAGGCCGCTGCAATAGCACACGAAGCTTACATAACAAACAAAACAATAAAAGAAGTTGTATTAGAAAAAGGTATATTATCTAAAGAGCAGGCTGAAAAAATTTTGGATCCACGCAAAATGGTCTAGATTTTTTTAATAATAATAGGTTTTGCTGGAAAGTAAATATCTATTACAGGCTGATTTTTTAACAATTCAAGAGCTCTTTTAACTTTGTATTCGTATGATAAGTGTGTATATACTTTGTAACCTATTAACACCAAAAATAGTACAAATACTAAGATAATAATTTTTTTTGCATTCACAAATTCAAAGATAATTCTATTTTAAAAAATTGTCAAGAGATTTTTGAACTTTTATTTAGTCATATATTGACTAAGCGTTTTTTTTGATATAATTTAAACAAAAATAGGAGGTTTGATATGAAGATAGAAGGTAAAAGTTTAGGTTTGCTTCATTTAAAAAATCCGTTTATTGCTGCACCTGTTAAGACTGCTTATGCAGATTTAGAATCACATGTAAACCAAAGGCATCTAAATTACTATGAAAATTTAGCAAAAGGCGGGGTTGCGCTAATAATTATTGAACCCACAGCTGTATTAAAAAGTGGTAGAGAACATCCAAAGCAATTATGCATTGATGAGGATTATTGTATAGATGAGCTTTCAAAGATAACAAGGGTTATACACGATAATGGTTCTTTGGCATGTATAAATTTAAATCATGCAGGTAGAGCTGCAAATCCCAAAGCAAGTGGCGTGGTTTTGGCTCCAAGTGCTGTAATGTGTCCATCTACTATGCAAACACCAAAAGAGCTTACTAAAGAGCAAATTAAAGAAATTGTTAAGGCTTTTGGAAAAGCGACTGTAAGGGCAAAAAAAGCAGGATTCGATGCAATAGAAATACAGGCTGGCATGGGTTATTTAATTGCCCAGTTCTTAAAGGATCGTACCAATAAGCGAAATGATGAGTACGGAAAAGATAAATTACTTTTTGCAAAAGAAGTTTTTGGAGAAGTAGCTAATTTTAGTAATGGTTTAGAGTTAATTTTGAGAGTATCTGCAAATGAATTTGTTGAGGATGGGATTGTTGAACAAGACAATGTGGAATTAATTAATTTGGCTAAAAAATACGGTATTAAAGCGGTACACGCAGGTCTTGGGAATGCATGCGATACGCCGCTTTGGTATTACAGTTATGCTTCAACGCCCACAGATAAACAAATCGAATCATTTAAAAAACTGAAGAGCTTAATTGATTTACCTATTATTATTGATGGTAGAATGGGTAACCCTGATAGGATAAAGGCTTTACTTGAAGAAGGATGGGTTGACTTTTTTGGGCTGGGCAGATCTCTTGTGGCAGACCAATATTTTGTAAATAAATTGTTAAATGATGAGTTAGACAAAATTTGGTACTGTGGTGGTTGTTTGCAGGGATGCTTGTACAATGTTAGAAGCGGAATAGGTCTTGGGTGTATTACAAATCCTTTTGTAGATAAGAAATTCTTTGAACCTTCAGGTAAAAAACTTAAGGTTTGCATAGCTGGCGGTGGTCCAGCAGGAATTGCTACAGGTATTTATGCTAAAATGAAAGGTTATGATGCTATTGTTTTTGAAAAGAAAGAACTTGGCGGACAATTTATACTTGCAACAAAAGCTCCATACAAAGACGCAATGCTAAAGCCACTAAATGCTCTTATAAACGAAGCAAAAAGAAGAGGTGTTGAGTTTAGATACGAAGAAGCAAATTATGAAAAATTAAAAGAGCAAAATCCTGATTTAGTTGTTGTAGCAACTGGTGCCAACTCGCAAATACCAAATATTAAAGGCATTGAGAATGAGTATGTAATAGATGCATTTAGTTTTTTTGAATCAGTTGCCCAACCGAAAGGCAAAAGGGTACTTGTATTGGGTATTGGCTTAATTGGAAGGGAAGCTATGGAAATCCTGGCTAACCAGGGTTTTGAGGTGGTGGGTGTTGATATATTAAGTGAATTAACGCAGGATTTTACACTTACAAGGCTAAAAAATAACCCAAATGTAAAAATATTTGTAGCAACAAGTGTTGAAGAATTTACAAACGAAGGTGTTTTTGCTAGACAGGAAGATGAAGTAATAAATTTAGGCAAATTTGACACAATCATTTCTAGCATTGGTACAAAGCCAAATAAGGCTTTGTATGAGCAAATTAAAGACAAGTTTAAAAATGTTGAAATTATTGGAGATGCGGCAAGGGTAGCAGACATTTACACTGCAACCCAATCTGCATACGAACTCATAAGTAGATACTAACCTATATATATTAAAGGTGGGTTTGTCCCACCTTTATAATATAAACTACCTTACCGTTTTTACACATAAATATCTTGTTTTCGAAATATGGAAAATATTGTTGGTGCCGGGGGCGGGAATCGAACCCGCATGGGGTTGCCCCCACTGGATTTTGAGTCCAGCGCGTCTACCAGTTTCACCACCCCGGCAATACTTTAATAATCTTATTATGAAGTTAAAAAAAAGTCAAGTTGTAATTTACTTACAGGATTTTTTTGAGATCAAATAGAATTTTTCCTAAATCTTTTGTATTATCTTGTTTTAATTCTAATACTTTATATTTAAATGTATTGCCCAAAAATTCTCTAAAATCTTCAAGGATGTAGGTAGCTCCAGATTCATCTGTTCCTGGTAAAACTAAGTAGATAAAATTATTGCCTTCGTTAAAAAATGCATCAGAATTCCTAAGTATCTTATTCAAAATTTCAACGGCATATTTAAGGTTTTTTTGATTGTCAAATTTTAAAATTGCAATGCAAAAAAAATCTAATGAGTTGATAGATTCATCTAAATTCAACTCTTTTTTTACTCTTGCGATATTTGCAAAAGAATAATTGACTAAACTTTGTAAACAGCTTAAATCAAATACTTGCGCCATTTTAACCTCCTTTTTTGTTGTTAACAAAATTATATATTTAAATATTAGCTATTTGCAAGAAAAAAATCTTTATTATAATCCATTAGTTAAGAATATATGCTAAGTTTTTAAATTTTGGTGTTTTATTGAATTATTTAAAATTAGGTATTATAATTAACCTATGACAACTAGTTTTAATACAGTTGAGTTTTTTTCTTTTACATTAAAAAGCATTGTTTCTATTTTTGCTATACTTAATCCATTTGGTGCTATACCTGTATTTGTTAGTTTAACACAAAATTATTCCCAAAAAGATAAACACTATATTATAAGGCGTTCAACATATTTTGTTTTTGGAATATTAACATTTTTTTTCTTATTTGGCGAATTAATTTTTAAAATATTTGGGATTAATATAGGTTCGCTGGAAGTTGCAGGAGGTATTTTGTTATCTTTGGTTTCTATTAATATGGTTTTTGGTAATCCCCATAAAGAGCGTACATCCAAAGATGAACTTGCAGATTTAGAAGATAAAGAAAATATTGCTCTTGTGCCACTTGCTATACCCCTTTTATCTGGTCCTGGTGCAATTGCTACTGTTATTACGCTTTCAACTTCAGTTCAAAACTTATTTTTATATGCAGCAATTTTTTTTGCTATTATTATTTCATGTTTTGCTGTGTACTTTGTTCTGATTAGTTCTTCCTATTTGAATAGATATTTGGGTAAAATTGGTATAGGTATAATTTCCAGGCTTATGGGTATTATATTGCTTGCAATATCAGTGCAATTTATCGTAAATGGTTTAAAAATACTGTTCCCTGCTATTTTAAAGTAATCATGTGTGTATTTTTTTATTACAAAATTTATTCAAAATATTAATTTGACTAAATGAATTTGTTTTGTATATTAGTTTTTATGAGAGGATAAAGTGAATTTATTGACAAAAGAAGAGTTCAAAGAACTATCTTACGAAAAAATATTTGAGCGGCTAGAAACAAACGAGAGAGGTTTAACACCTAAAGAAGCTCAAAAAAGGCAACAAGAGTTTGGTTTTAATGAAATACCAGAAAAAAAGCAATCTCTTGTTATTTTATTTTTGAAAAAATTTTGGGGCCTTACAGCATGGATGCTTGAATTTATAATTATTTTATCAATTTTTTTAAAACATTATTTGGATGCTTATTTTATAGGTGCATTGTTGCTACTTAACGCTATACTGAGTTTTTACCAAGAATCTAAATCTTCTAAAGCAGTAGAAGCTTTAAAAAAACAACTTGCAATAAAGGTACGCACCCTAAGAGACCAGTGGGTATTGATTGATGCAAGAGAAGTAACTATTGGAGATATTATTAGAATTCGAGCAGGTGATTTTGTACCAGCTGATGTAAAAATCATTGATGGTATGGTTGGTGTAGATCAATCTGCTCTAACAGGTGAATCTCAGCTTATACAAAAAACAATTAATGATACACTATACTCTGGATCAATAATAAAAAATGGTGAATGCACAGCAGTTGTTGTATTTATAGGCTCCAATACATATTTTGGAAAAACCACACAACTGGTTGAGCTTGCAAAACCAAAGTTAAATATAGAACATATGATTACAAAAGTAGTAAAATTTTTGATGGTTATTGTTGCAGGTTCTCTTATTATAACTTTCATAGTTTCATATATTAGAGGAGAAAATCTCTTTGCGCTTTTGCCTTTAATGCTTATCTTGCTTGTTAGCGCAATTCCTGTTGCGTTGCCTGCTATGTTTACTGTATCGATGGCACTTGGTTCACAACAGTTATCAAAAAAAGGTATATTGGTAACAAGACTCAATGCTTCAGAAGATGTAGCATCAATGACTACGCTTTGTGCAGATAAAACTGGTACGATTACTGAAAACAAATTGACTTTGTCAAAAGTGAAGCCAGTATCAGGTTTTAGCGAAAACGATATATATGTCTATGGGGCTTTATGTAGTCTTGAAGCTAATCATGATCCAATAGATTTGGCATTTATTAATGCATGTAAACAAAAAAATATAGATTTATCCGGCTATGAGCAAATAAATTTTATACCTTTTGATCCAAAATTAAAACGTACTCAGGCAGTTGTAAAATTTAATTTTCAGCAAATTATTATAACAAAAGGTGCATATGAAAGCATTTGCAATGTATGCCCTATTATAGATCACACTCTCAAATCTGAACTTGACAAAACAGTTAGCGAGTGGGCTACAAATGGTTACAAAACAATTGCTATATCTATAGAAAAAGATTCCAATATAGAATTTGTTGGTATAGCTGCATTATATGATCCACCCAGAAAAGATTCAAGTGTTTTTATAAAAGAATTGCGCAAACTTGGTGTTAAAATAAAAATGCTCACAGGCGATGCAAAACCTATAGCAAAAGAAATTGCAAAAGAAGTAGAAATTGGAGATAACATAGCTGAGCCTCAAATTATAAGAGATGCTATCTCTACTGATGCAAAAAAAGCATATGAGATTGCAAGTAAAGCAGATGGGTTTTGTGAAGTTTTACCAGAAGATAAGTTTTATATTGTAAAAGCGCTTCAAAGTGGCAATGAGATTGTTGGTATGACAGGTGACGGTGTAAATGATGCTCCAGCTCTAAAGCAAGCCGAAGTGGGGATCGCAGTAAGCAATGCAACAGATATTGCAAAAAAAGCAGCCAGTGTAGTTTTGGTTCAGGAAGGTTTGGGTACTATAGTTAATTTGATTAAAATGGGTCGAATAATTCATCATAGAGTATTAAACTGGATTGTAAATAAGATTGTCAAGACTTTCCAAACAGTTGTATTCGTATGTATTGCATATTTAATTACTGGAAAATTTGTAGTTTCTGCTTTGGATGTAGTTTTATTGTTATTTATTATTGATTTTGTAACAATATCATTTTCTACGGATAATGTAAGATGGAGCAAAAAACCCGAGGTATTTAATATCAGACCCATTGTCAATGTAAGTATCGTAATTGGTATTTTAACTGTTTTAGAATCGTTAGTGATATTGTATATAGCAGATAAGTATTATTCAATTTTTTCAAATTTAGACCAATTACACTCTTTTGGTTTTGGTATATTGCTCTTTTCCAATATTTTTAATGTATTTGTGATTAGAGAAAGAGGTCATTTCTGGGAATCTGTTCCAAGCAGGGTATTGCTTGTATCAATGCTTGCAGATTTTATAGTTGGTATTTTAATGATGAGCTTTGGCATTATTGTTCGCCAGCTTCCTTTTGAGTTAATAGCTTTGCTTGTTTTCTATTTAATACTAGCATCTTTATTTAATGATTTTGTTAAAGTGGCTTTGAGTAAGCTAAAAAATCATTGACGCAATATTTAATAATGCGTTTTTTGCTTTTTCTTGCAAAAATATATGGGGCTTGCAGATATTTGTAGATTCAATTGCTGGGTTTATTGTAATAATTTTAGAACCATAAAATTTAAATTTATTTGCGACATAATCATTCGTTGGCACTGCGCCACTTGATCCTATCAAGAAAATTATATCTGGATATTTGCACTCATTTATAAATTCATAGTAATTATTTGCTTGATATTCATTTTCTATATAATCCCAATCTCCAAACATCAATATGTTTGGTCTAAGTAAACTACCACATACAGGACAATAAGGGAGGTTACTTGCCTGCATAGTTTTTTCATCTAAATCACAAAGCGGAACATCATAATTTTCTTGTACAAAATAGCTACATGCAAGCCCTCTTGTGCATTGCAATCTCCACATGGAACCATGAACTTCGTAAACTTTGTCTTTATCGGCTCCAGAGCGTAAATGATAACCATCTGTATTAGTTGTATGTATAAAGGAAGATTTAAAAACTTCTTTCATTAAACGTACAATAACATAGTAACCTTCATGCGGTTTATTGTAATGAGCATTTCTCCTTCTCCATTCATAGAATGCCCAAGCATACTGAGGTCTTACTTCGAAACTGTAAGGGCTTGCCAGTTCTTGCGCTTCCAAACCTTTTTCTTTAAAAACTGGAAAATTGCGCCAGTAACCTTCTTTATCTCTAAATGTAGGGATACCCGAATCTGCACTCATACCAGCACCGGTTAAAAAAAGAGCAGTTTTGCTATTTTTTATGATATTTAACACAGCATCATAATCATTTACCAGCATTTTTGCTCCAAAACAAACAATAAGGATCAATTGCTAAGTAATCGCCAAAATATGCATCAGCCCTTGCTCTGCATCCTCCACATATACTAATATAATCGCAAGTTTTACATTTTCCAGTGTATTTGCTAAAGTCCCTTAAGTTTTGGAATATAGGTGAATTATCCCATATATCTAAAAATGAATTTTGTATAATATTCCCAGCAGATCGCAAAAAATAACTGCATGGTTTAACTGAACCATCAAATGCTATAAATGCGATTGATTGGCCTGCAATACAACCTTTTGCCCCACCGGTTGAAAAGCTTAGTGAACGCCTGATATATTCTACATTGTGTGTTTTGGTATATAGATCAACTATAGCATAATATTCAGGTGCACAAGTAGGTCTGATAAACATAGTTTTTTCTTGAAGCTCCAGTTTAAAATGCCACTTTAATATTTTATAGTAATCGTTTTTTGAAATTAGTTCGCTTTGTAAATTTTCACCTCTGCCTGTAGGCACGATTATAAACATATACCAGCTTTTTGCCCCAAGGGATTTTGCCAGTTTGTAAGTATTTTCTATATCATGTTGGTTTCTTTTTGTAAAAGAAGAATTTATTATAAACGGGATATCATGTTTAGCCAGAAGCTTTGCAGCATTTATTGTAGCATCAAATGCACCTTCTTGTGCTCTAAAATTATCATGTATTTGTGCAGTAGAGCCATCAAGAGATAAAGAAACTATATCAAAATAGGCTTTAATTTTTAATGATAACTTTTCGTCAACTAATGTACCGTTTGTGGCAAGCCCTACTCGCCAATTTTTAGATTTTGCAAAAGCTGCTATCTCAAAAATGTCTGATCTAAGAAGCGGTTCTCCGCCTGTTAAAACCAGTACGGGTTTATAGCGCCTATCAATATCTTCAATAGTTTGTGTTATTTGTTTATATGTTAAAACTTCGTTAAGATTAGCATTTGCATTTGTGCGACAATGGATGCAGTTTAAATTACACTTAGGCGTTACTTCAAACGCTAACCACTTAAGCTCATTCATTAAAACGTTTATTTAGATATTCCCACTTCTTTTGAATTGATTGTCTTAAAAATTCAATATTTTCTTGTGTTAAATTTTTGTATCTACCTTGCAGTTTTAAGTATTCTGTAATATCAGTAAATTTAGGTTTTTTTGATAACACATATTTGCCGTCTATTATCTCATAAAGTGGAAATACACCGGTTTCAACAGCAAGTTTTGCCACTTCAATAGTTTTATCTTCAAGAAATTTTTGGCCTGGCGGGCAGGGCACAAAAATATGTATAAATTTAAAGCCCCTTATGGATTTTGCTTTTTCAAATTTTTTTATAAAATCCTGTGGATATGCAAGCGAAACAGAAGCAATATAGGGTACATAGTGAGCAGCAAGTATAGCCATTAAATCTTTTTTTGGTCTATCTTTGCCTTCTGGTGTTGTGGTTGTTTGAGCAAAGTGTGGTGTGGCAGAGCTTCTTTGAATACCTGTATTCATATAGGCTTCGTTGTCATAGCAAACATAAATTATATCGTCATTTCGCTCAGCTGCACCGCTTAAAGCTTGCAAGCCGATATCAAATGTACCGCCATCACCTGCCCAACCTACAACATTTATACTGTCTTTACCTTGCATCTTAAAGGATGCTTTAATGCCACTTGCAACAGCTGCTGTAGTTTCAAAAGCGGTATGAAATACTGGAACTCCTGCGTAATTTTTACCAACAGGACCATTTATAATTGTCCAGCAACATGCAGGTATAACAAGCACAGTATTTCTGCCTAAAGCTTTAAGCGCAAGTCGCATTGCCAGACTTGCACCACATCCAGGGCAGGCTAAATTATTTGGAAGGGCTATTTCATCTTTAGATATTTTCATATTTACCTCACAAGAATAATCCTTTTATCTGAGCATTTTTTGCATCTAAAAATGCATTAGCAATTGTAGATTCTGTAATTTTGTCGCCACCAAGACCTCCCACAAAGCCAACAACATTGCACAAATCCAAGCCACCAGCAATTTCGTCTTTTACAATACCACTTTTTCCATGTGAGATATCTCTATCAAATACCACGATAAGCTTTTTATCACTTAGCAATTGTTTTAATAGTTGTTGAGGAAATGGTCTTAACATATTTATTTTAACAAGGTTAACATCAATGTCGTCTTTTCTTAGGTTATCTACAGCTAACCTTGCAGTTTGACTAAGCGTTCCCAAAGCTACTATAGAATACTGACTATCTGGCTTTGGATAAACTTCAACTGGATTATAGTGTCTATTTGTAATTTTTTTAAACTCAAGTGAAACATTGTCAAAAATATCTAAAACTTTAAGCATATCTAAGTGTTGCCCTTTTTTTATAATATAATAGTCTTTTGGAAAGGCGAGTGCACCATATGCTTTTGGGTTTGCTGGATCTAGTGTATCGCGTTTAATTTTTGGAAGCAATTGCTTGACTGTTTCATGTTCTAAAATTTCAACAGGTTCTTTTGTGTGTGTAAGCAAAAAACCATCCAGACAAACCATAACAGGAAAAAGCGCCCTTTCAGCTACCGCAAAAGCCATTATTATAAAATCATAAACTTCTTGAGAGTTTGCAGCATACAATTGAACCCATCCAGTGTCTCTTTGAGAAAGAGAATCTGTAGCTTCAGCCCAAATATTCCAACCAGGAGCTATTGCTCTATTTGCATTGGCAAGCACAATTGGCAGTCTGGCACCACTTGCCCAGTGTAAAACTTCGTGCATTAGAAGTAGCCCTTGAGAGCTTGTTGCTGTAAATGTCCTTGAGCCAGCAATGGATGCACCAATGCAAGCTGCCATTGCTGAGTGTTCTGATTCTACTTTAATAAATTGAGCTTTTATTTGTTTGGCATAAATTAAATCAGCGATTTTTTCTATTATTGAGGTTTGTGGTGTTATTGGGTATGCACTTATAACTTCTACATCGCAAACAGATACAGCTTGTGAAACCGCATCGTTTCCACCTAAAACCTTTTTCATAAACACCTCACACTCTCGTATGCAAGCCTGGCACCTTCTATATTTAAATCGGCTTTTTTATCAATTTTAGATTTTATAGCATTAACTAATATATCAAAAGAAAAATCATTTGTAACCTTACAATAAGCACCAAGAATCGTAGTATTAATAATGGGAATTGCGGGGCTTCCAAGCCCAAGTGATAGCGCAATAGCATTAGCATCCACTGTGTAAATATCAATCTTTTTTTCTTTTACTTTAAAGTTTGAGCCATTTATGATTAAAGTGCCATTTTCTCTCAATTTTGCAGTATCTATTACAGAGAGACTAAATATAACTGAAATATCTTCTTCTTCTATCTCATAGCGCTGGTAAATTTTATTATTATCTGTGCGAATATAAGAATGTGATGGAGAGCCTCTGCGCTCTGCACCATAAGATGGCATAAACTGAACATATTTACCACTATCAAAGTAACACTGAGCAAGTATTTCCCCTGCTACTACAACACCTTGTCCACCTCTACCATGCAAACCAATTTGTTTCATAAAAACCTCACGCCATTTTATTGATATAATCTACCACTATTTCGGTTGGCTCAACCTTGTATTTTAAATGATAAAGACCACGCGGTGCTGGACCAAATACGCGATTTCCCCATGCGTCATAGACACTGCCGTGACAAGGGCATATAAATTCTTTTTTATCATTGTGCCATTTTACGATACAGCCCAAGTGTGTACAGTGTGCATTTAGCGCTACTATTTTATTGTCGCGGTCTATTAAAAATACACTATCTTTATAATTTACACCATCGTTATTGGAACCTTTTTTTATTTCATCCTTCAAGAATCGTACCAGTCGTTTAGTATTGTTACCTCCAAGTGCAAAATCCAACCCTATAAAACCTACAAAACCAGCAAGTATAACTTTTGCACCAAGTACAAATAAATCTCTTCTGTTCATATCAATTTAACCTTTATAAATACTTTCTTCAAGTAATATAGATAAATTTTTGAAATACTCAAGGTTTGTTTTGTTTTTTATAACCTCGCAAAATTTATTTACCCAAAGTTTTAAATGTTCTTCTAATAAGCGCAACTTTATATCATGATTTTCAGCCGAATCATTTTCTTCTAAATATGCGTAAAACGCAAGCTCAGCTGCAATATGATCTGGAAGATCATGCCAGTTTTTACTTATATCTAAATCACATGCAGCGTAAAGTTTTTTTATTGCAATTGTAGTTTCTCCGTAAATTTCTTTTTCTCTCCAGAATGATTCGTATGGTGGTGCAATAACTTTTGGGTATGCGTTTATAAAAAGTCTGGTATATTCTACCTGCAAATCTTCCAATTCGGGTAATTTTAATCCGAAGTTTTCAGCACAATTTTTATAAGGTTCTATTATATTTTTTTGAGGATACAAAAACAATACAGATAAGCAATCAAATTTATTCATAAACACCATTTATTATAATAAAAATTATTTAATTTGCAAGGAAATTTTCAATGAGACTTGCGCCTTAGAGAAAACTCTCAAGGCGCAAAAAATGACTAAAACTTATAAGTTAGCTGAACTGCATATTCGTCTTGGTGCATTTTTATGGATATTGGCATACCCTCAAAAGTGCCGCTTTGTTTGTGTTCAAATGCGTGCTGGTATGCAGCAGTTACCTGTACGCTTGGAGTTACACTATACGAGGCACCAAAAGATAGGTGTGTTTGAACTATAGCTGGAGCTATAATGTTATTACCGAAAGCTTCTCCATTTGGCACAGGGCTTTTTCCATAGTTAAAGCCAGCCATAAGTGTTAATGGAGGTGTTGGTGTGTATTCAACGCCAAGCATGTATACCCACTGGTTTTTCCAGTTAAAATCCCAAGAACTCATGCCTGCTACGCCAGTTACCGGCACTTTATCCATTACATTTGACCAGTTTATCCATTTTGCATCTGCTTCAATACGTAAATTATTTACTGGTCTAAAGTTTACACCGAATTGTATGGTTTGTGGCATATCAAGTCTCATGCGTACTTTATATCCATCAAACATACCACCCAGCATTCCTTGCCCTGTTGCAAGATTGAAAGCGTTAGGTATGGTATTCCACTGTAGGGTTTGCATCCAGCGCTTTGACTGATAAGCCAAGCCAAACTGCCACATGTCGTTTAGCTTATACACAAGGCCTAAGTTAAATCCTGCTCCATAGGCATTTTGAGCATTAAGAGAGTTTACAGCTGTACCTGTAGCAAAAGGAGCAGACCCGGCATACTGCCCATAACCATAAGCATTCGCTATCGCGGCATTATTCATATCCATTTCAAGTGACATAGCCTGATACACAAACACAGGCGCAAAACCTATGGATAAGTGGCCATCTATTCTATAAGCACCTGCTATATCCATCTCCATCATCTGCATGTTTGAATAAACTTTTTGTAGGGGTGCTGCCATACCAAAACCATTTGGATTGTTCCAATCAACGCCCATACCAGATACGCCATACATGCCAATGCCCCAGGTAAAGTTTGACTCTTGGCAGTTACATCCTTTTGGATTTATCGCAACACCAGCTGCAGGTACAACATACACATTTGATTGACTGCCCTGGCCATTTAAGTATCTAAGTGGCACAAAAATATCGCCGCCAACAGATGCGCTTGATGTTGGAAGCCATGCAATACCTGCTGGGTTTGTAAGGATTGTTGATGCATCCTGTGGGTTAGCCACCACTGCGCCACCAAGTGCGAGCTGTTTTGCGCCAAGGCCAGTCATAAAATAACCATTTGTAGCAAACGATTTAGTTGCCACACCAAAACTCAAACCAACCGCCAATGCAACGGCTAAAGATACATGTTTTTTCAACATAAGACCCCCAAAATTGTAATTTTGTCACAGTATAATAAAATCATTTTATGCTTGTCAAGGAAAAAATGATAAATTTGAAATTTTTTTATAGCTTTTTAAAGAAATAATTTTATATAAATAACCTATATATCGTATTTAGTCTTGAAGTAGTTTGTTGATTTTATTTTGAGCATTTTTTAAAAACTTATCTAAATCTTTTTCAATAGCTTCAAAAGCAGCAATAAGTTGTTTACCTTTTTGTGTTAGAACAGATCCACCACCACCTGCTCCGCCAATTTTTGTTTCAAGTATGGGGGATTTGGCTAAAGTATTTATTTCTTTTACAATATCCCATGCGGCTTTGTAGCTCATTTTCATATCTTTTGCTGCTTTTGATATAGAGCCATACTCATCAATTTTTTTTAAAAGCTCAATTTTACCTTTGCCTAAAAAATTTTTATTGTCGATATCAATCCATATTCTACCCAATACTTTTTTTTCTTCCAATAGAAAACTCCTTTTTTATGATTTATAATTTGCTTTATCGTATATTACATATCTAATGCCGCCTGTTGGGTTTGGTACATCGTTAAAGTATCTTGGAATAAGATGAAAATGCAAATGACTTATGGTTTGTCCTGCGGCTTGACCTTCATTGAGTCCAAAATTGTAGCCATCAGGTTTTTTTGAAATGTATGAGCTTTTTAGCGCATTTTCTATAAAATCAAGAGACTTTTCGTTTATAGGACTAAGGTTTTCATATAAATCCTTTAAGTCATTTTTCTCAATGAATTCTTTTGATTTTGATATGGCTTTTTTCAAATAAAAAAAGTCATTATCGCTTAAATCTTCAATTGATTCAATGTGTTTTATTGGTATTATCAGCATATGACCTGGATTTACGGGAAATTTGTCTAAAATTACAAAAAATTTATCATTTTCAAATAACACGTCGCTTTTTTGTTCGTAAATTTTACAAAATAAGCACTCTTTCATAAATACCTCACTATTTCATAGTTTGTTGTTCTAAGTGCAGGAATAAATCCTGCTTGTTTTATAAGAGTTGCTAATTCTTCAACTGTTGAAGTTACTCTAAATCCAGCTTGAGCCATAACATTTTCTTCAAATAACAAACTGCCTAAATCATTTGCACCAAAGTAAAGCGCCACCTGACCAATTTGTTTTCCCTGCGATGCCCACGAAGCTTGAATATTTTCGATATTATCCAAATAAATGCGTGTTATGGCAAGTATTTTGAGATAATCAATACCGCTTGCCTTTTTTGTAACAAGCTTTTTTAATGCCGTGTTTTCTGGCTTAAAATCCCACGCTATAGCGGCTCTAAAACCAGATGTTTCATCTTGTAACCTCCTTATATTTTCAAGATGTTCTATAATATCTTCTTTTGTTTCGATATGGCCAAACATCATTGTAGCGGTAGTTTTTAGCCCTGCATTGTGCGCTGCTTTCATAATTTCAAGCCATCTATCAGTACTAATCTTTTTTGGCGAGATTTTTTTTCGTACACGCTCTGATAGTATTTCTGCACCACCACCTGGCATAGTTTGCAGTCCTGCTTTTTTTAAGTCTTCAAATACCTCTTTTGGGCTTTTGTTTGTAATTTTGCACATAAGATCAATTTCTGGTGGTGAAAATGCATGTACATGTATGCCTATATTTGATAGTTCTTCAACCATTTTTATGTAGTAGCTATACTCAATTTCTGGGTTTAGACCGCCTTGGATCAAAACTGTGCTAAGACCAAGCTCTTTTGCTGCAATGGCTTTTTGTTTTAATTGCTCTATACTTAGAACATAAGCGTCTTTATCATTTTTATTTCTATAAAATGCGCAAAAAGAGCATTTGGTCTCGCAAATATTTGTATAGTTAATATTCGTATCTGCAATGAATGTAACAAGCTTTGTGGGATGTTTTTCAAACCTTACTTTTTGTGCTAATCTGGCAAGCTCTATAAGGTCAAGATCAAATAATTCGAGTGCCTCTTTTTTTGATATTCTCATTCATACACCTTAATTTCATTATATAAAGCATCTCTTAATACTGGGACAAAACCTGCATTTTTAACCATTTCAATAATTTTTTCACTTAATAGTCCGCTTGCGCTTTTTGCACCAGCTGCATGAAATATATTTTCTTTTTCAATAGTCCCATCGATGTCATCTGCACCAAAATGCAAACCAACCTGAGATATGCTATCTGACATCATTACCCAATAAGCTTTTATATGGTCAAAATTGTCAAGGATAATTCTTGATATAGCAAGTACTCTTAATTGCTCAATGGCGCTTTTCTTTTGAATATGTCCTTCAAATACTGTGTTTTCCGGGTGAAACAACAATGGAACAAAGCATAGAAAGCCTTTTGTTTTTTCTTGAAGTTGCCTTAATTTGAATAGATGGTCAATAATTTCTTCTTTTGTTTCAATATGGCCAAAAAGAAGCGTTGCGTTACTTTTTATACCCATACTGTGAGCGAGTTCATGAATATAAGCCCACTTTTCAAATCCAATTTTTTTTGGGTATAGTTTTTTCCTAACGCGCTCACTAAAAACTTCTGCGCCGCCGCCTGGCATAGTTTGCAAACCTGCTTTTTTTAATTGCTCTAAAACTTCTGTGTGACTTAGAGAGCTGATTTTAGAGAAAAAATCAATTTCGGCTGCCGTAAAAGCTTTAATATTGGCTAATGGCGCAGCTTTTTTTACCGTCTCCAATAATTTTATATAGTATGAAAAATCAAGTTTTGGGTTCAAAGCGCCAACAATGTGTACTTCTTTTAAGTTTTCAATACCAGATAGTTCTTTTTCTACTTGATCAAAACTCATAGTATAGGCATCTTTGTCGCCTTCGTTTCTATAAAATGCACACATTAGACACTTTGATGAGCAGACATTTGTGTAGTTTATATGTTTGTTTATAGTAAAATAAACTTTATTGCCCGTTTTTGACAATTTTATTTTTTTGGCAATTTGAGCTAGGTCTAAAAAGTCAGCTTTCTCAAATAAATCTAAAGCTTCTTTGTAAGAAATAGGCTCATTGTGGTATTTTTCAGTTAATGCAGTTTTCATAAAATTAACTCCCTAAATATTTCAAATGTTCAAAAAAATTAGGATAAGATGTAGTAGGTGATTTTGTTTCAGATAATTCCAGATTATACCCAAGCGCTTTTAGCACAGAAAAACTCATTGTGATGCGATGGTCAAAATAGGTTTCAATGTAGGCTTTTTGTATGTTTTTAGTAGGTTCTATTTCAAAGCCATCTTCAAATTCTTCTACTTTTACGCCCAATTTTTTTAAATTTTCAACAATTGATTTAATACGGTCGCTTTCTTTTACCCTGAGTTCTTTTGCATCTTTTAAAATACTTTTGCCATTTGCAAACAAAGCCAGTATTGATAATATTGGTATCTCATCGATTAGTGTCGGCAAAATTTTACCATCGATGTAAAAAGGTTTTAGGTTTGGAGAATATTTAACTAAAATATCTGCAACTTCTTCGCCGCACATGGTTTTTTTGTTAATTATTTCATAGTTTACGCCCATATCGCTAAAAACTTTCAATATACCAGTTCGAGTAGGGTTAATTAAACAATCGGCAAACACCGCCTCGCAATTTGGCTTTAATGCACACATTACCATAAAAAATGCACAAGATGAAATATCAGCTGGCACGTTTAGTTCAAAGCCGCCAGTTAATTTTCTATGTTTACCAAGAAAAACTTTGTTGTTTTCAGAAATTATATCTACACCAAATTGCTTTAACATAATTTCTGTGTGATTTCTGGATACTTGAGGCTCACTAAATTCTACATTTTCGTCTGTATAGAGCCCTGCAATTAAGACTGCCGATTTAACTTGAGCTGATGCTATTTTGGAAGCATAATTAATACCTTTTAGTTTGTCTTTACCAAATATTGCAAGTGGTGCCAAAAAATTTTTTCTTGACAGAATAGTTGCACCCATTTGTGTTAAAGGCTCAATAATGCGTTTCATTGGTCTATTTCTTAGTGAATTATCACCGGTTAAAATACTTAAAAAACTCTGACCAGCACACACCGCACTTATTAATCTGATGCCTGTGCCGGAATTGCCTAAATTAATGATATCAAAAGACTCTTTTAAGTATTTACCCGTACCTTTAATTGTTACTTTAGTTTTATCTATATCAATATCTACACCCAGTTTTTTAAATGCTTCAAGCGTGTTTAAGGTATCCTGTGCAAATAGATAGTTTTTTATTGTAGTTTTTCCTGATGCAATACTGGAAAAAATTGCACTTCTGTGAGAAATTGATTTATCCGAAGCGCATCTTAGGGTTTTTATTTGATCCATAAATCTACCTTGTATACAACCAATGTATTTGTGTTTTTGTTGTAAGCAAAACCATTTGATTTTTTTATATCAATTTTTTCTGATTCTAAGCGGGTATTTATGTTTGAAGATAGAGTTTCGTTTGCATTATCCCAGTAAGCTTTTTGAGTTTTTACTAAAAAGTTTTTACCTTTAGCTGTGCAATTGCCTATAAGTGAAGCGTTATTATTTTGGTAAATATACAATTTGCTTGCTGATATTTGAAACTCTGATTTGCCTTTGTTAAAAAAAGAGGCATTTTTAGCAAAAATAGTAGAACCAATATATTGAGCAAATGACGCATTTACTATTTGAGTTGAATTATCAGAAAGTCTTATTATATGAATATCTTCTGCATAAGAGCTAATTTGAGTTTTTTGTTTTTGTGATGCTTGAATATTAAACACGCTTTTTGATATATACATAATTAAAATAATGCTTATAATGCCAAGAACAATTTCTGTACCTCTAACCCACATCTGTTAATCCCAAAAGTTTTTAAAACCATTAATTTTCAAAATTTCTTCCACAATTTCTCTTACTGCCCCTCTACCAGCGTTTTTTGTAGAAATATAGTTTGCTGTCATTTTAACTTTTAGGTGAGCATCTCTAGGTGCTGCGCTAAAGCCACATTTTTTCATTGGCTTAATATCTATAATATCATCACCAATATAGGCAATTTCTGAGTAGTCTACATTGTAATAATTTTTTATATATTCAAGAGCCTGTGTTTTATCCAATTGGTTTTGAATGCATAATTCAACGTTAAGCTCTTTTGCTCTTTGAGTTGTAACCTTTGAGTATCTGCCAGAAATAAATGCAATTTTTAAACCGAGTTTTTGTACTATGTGAAAGATATGGCCATCTTTAACATCAAAAAATTTATATTCTGCGCCATTTTCGTCAATAATAATCCTGCCATCAGTTAAGACACCATCAACATCCATTATAATAACTTTTATCACTATATGACACCTGCTTTCATTATATCGTGAATATGTATAACACCAATGATTTTGTTATTTTCACACACAGCAAGACTCGTAATTGAGTAATTTTGCATCATATTGGCAGCTTTAATTGCAAGTGCCTTTTTTTCAATTATTTTTGGATTTTTTGTCATCATATCTTTGGCTTTGAGGCTAAAAACTTCACTTTTATATTTTTCCAAAATCCTTCTTAAGTCTCCATCGGTAATAACTCCAAAAAGCGTAAAAGAATTATCCACTACAAAAGCTACACCCAGACGTTTTGAAGAAATTTCGTACAGTACCTGTTCAAAGCCATCGTCTAAATAGACAGTAGGCAATTCTTTACCTTTATGCATTAGATCTTCTACAAATGTAAGCAATTTTTTACCGATAGAACCACCTGGATGAAGCATTGCAAAATCTTCATCTTTAAAACCTCTTTTTACGATGAGACCACAAGCTATGAGATCACCAATTACAAGAGCAACTGTGGTGGAAGCCATAGGTACAAGTTTGATGGGAGAAGCTTCTTCTTCAATACTTGCATCTAAAATAAAATCACTTAAATGTGCAAGCTCAGAATTTGTATTTCCAATAATTGAAATAATTTTTAATCCCATTCTTTTAATAGGGCTAACCAAACCAAGTATTTCAGTAGTATTTCCTGAATTTGATATAAAAACAACTAAATCATTAGGCTTTAACATACCAAGGTCGCCATGGTATGCATCCGTTGGGTGAATAAATATCGAAGCAACACCGATACTTGATAAAGTTGAAGCAATTTTTCTTGCAATAAGGCCTGATTTGCCAACTCCAAGAAAAATTATTCTACCGCCGCATTTGTCTATTTGGTCGATAACTTCCACAAATGAACCATTTAATATGTTTTCTATTTTTTTTACTGCTTTTAATTGCTGGTTCAGGGATTTTTTTAAAGAATCAAGCAAGTCGTTCATTGTTTTGAATTTTTACCTAAATTGCTAACCTTTTTATGGAGCAAGCTATCAAAAGGTCTTTTTTGTAGGGCTTTAGTAAGATAGTCAAGTGCTTTTTGAGTATCACCCATCTTTTCAAATATCTCTCCAAGCATTATATCACTGTATGTACTATCTGCTTCTATTGACTCTAACATTACAGTTTGATTATTATAATCAATTTCATCTATACTGAATTCTTCGTAAGAAATTTCATGATCAAAAAAATACTCTATCATGTTTTTTTGAGAATTATAATCTGATAATAAAAAATATTTAAATAAATCTTTAGCTTCAACATACCCGCTGTTTATAGAATCGACGCAAACAATACCAAAATAAGCTATATGGGCAAATTTCGAGCTGCTACTTAAAAGCGCAAAGTAATTTTTTGCAAGTTGATATTTATCGGAAAAAAAAGACTCAATAGCTTTTTCTAGTATTGTTTCATATTCTATAGCCATATGCTAAACCCCTCATAATTATCATTTTTTGCGTCTTTAACTTGAACGCTTTCTACAATTGCACGCTTTGGACCAATTTTGCATGCACTTATGTATCGTGCAACGAGTTCTTTTTCACCGCATACAACACTTTCTACTGTATTTGTGCCTATATTTCTTACATACCCACTAAGTCCTAATTCTTTAGCTATATTTTCCAAGTATGCTCTAAAACCCACGTTTTGTACTTTGCCTGTTATTATAATAAGTTTACATACACTCACATTTATTATTTTACTCAAAGAATTCAATTAATCAAGATCAATTCTAAATTTAAAAAGTAATTGACAAAATAGCTTCAATTGTTTAATATATGAGTCGTCTTATTTTAATGGGAGGAATTGGTAATGAAAAGCTTTGTGGCAAAAAGTGAGCCAACAGATAAAAAATGGTACTTGATAGATGCCAAAGGGGTTGTGCTTGGTGATTTATGTGTAAAAATCGCAAATATCATAAGAGGCAAAAATAAACCAACTTTTACACCAAATGTTGATTGTGGAGATTTTGTTGTAGTTATTAACGCTAAAGATATTGTCCTAACAGGGAAAAAGCTCGATCAAAAAAAATACTTTACTCATAGCGGTTACATAGGTGGTATAAAGGAAATTACAGCAAGAAAGTTGTTAACTAAAGATCCAGAGCGTATGATTAAACACGGTGTTTGGGGTATGTTACCAAAAAATAGGTTATCAAAAAGACTCATTAATAAATTAAAAGTATATATAGACGAAAACCATCCCCACAAAGCTCAAAAACCTCAAGAGATAAAAGTAGGAGAATAAAATGGATAGGTATTACGCTACAGGCAAAAGAAAAACTGCAGTTAGTAAGGTTTGGCTTAAAGAAGGTAGTGGAATTATTCGCATTAATGGAAAATCGCTAGATGAGTATTTTGGTGGACTTAATAGTTTAAAACTTATAATTGAACAGCCATTTAAAGTAACAGGTTATGAATCGAAGCTTGATTGTGATTGTCAGGTTTTAGGTGGTGGCCTTTCCGCACAAGCGCAAGCAATAAGGCATGGCATAAGTAGGGCTCTTGTTATGTTTGATCCTCAAGCCCGCAATATTTTAAAGCCTCTAGGTTTTTTAACAAGAGATCAACGCAGTGTAGAAAGAAAAAAGTATGGCTTGAAAAAGGCACGCAAATCTTTCCAATGGTCAAAGCGATAAAATTTATTTATGCTACGTGTTGGCATAGTAGGTGTAAGTGGCTTTACAGGTTTGGAGCTTGTCAAGTTACTTTTACACCATCCTTTGGTTGAAATAGACTATCTTTCAGCAAGAAGCCATGTAGGGCAACCGTTAAGTGATATTTTTCCTTCTTTAAAAAATATTTGCGATAAAATAATAGAACCCATAGATGAAAACAGACTTAGCAAATTGGATGTAGTTTTTTTGGCTTTACCACATGGTATATCAATGGAATTTGTTTGTAAGCTATTTGGAAAGGTTCGCATTATTGATTTAAGTGCAGATTTTAGGTTACCTAAAGATTTGTATGAAAAGTGGTATAAACCACATTTGTGCCCTAATCTAATAAAAGAAGCAGTTTATGGTTTGCCTGAATTAAATAGAGAAAAAATTAAAAAAGCTAAACTTATTGCAAACCCTGGTTGCTATGCAACAGCTAGTATTTTGGCTATACTGCCTTTTTTAGATATTGTTGAAAGTGATGTTATTATTGATGCAAAAAGCGGTGTAAGCGGAGCTGGTAAATCGCTTAGAGAAGATTTACTTTTTAGCGAAGTAGAGTCTTCTTTTAAGGCATATTCGGTTGCAAAACACCGTCATCAACCAGAAATAGAATATACACTTAGTTTAGTAGAGCCTGTAAAAGTTACATTTGTTCCGCATTTGCTTCCAATAAATAGGGGAATTTTGGCTACAGTATACGCGAAGCTTAAAGGTTTTTTTGATGAATCTTATCTATTTGAAAAACTCGAAAAGTTTTATAGAAATGAATTCTTTATAAGGGTTTCTAAAAGTTTGCCTCAAATTAACAATATTAGCGGGACGAATTTTTGTGATATATCTTTTGCACTTGATAAAGATAATAATCGGCTTATTATAGTAAGTGTTATTGACAATTTACTAAAAGGTGCGAGCTCACAAGCTCTACAGAATATGAATATTATGTTTGGTTTAAAGGAGGAGGAAGGCTTAAAATTAAAGCCGTATTACCCATGAATTGCAAAATTACAAATGATGGATTTGATGTATTTGAATCGGTTAAGACTTCGGCTGTAAGGGCTGGCATTAAGAGAAAAGGTGAAGATTTAGCTTTAATTTATTTTGAAAAAGAAGCAACTTTTGCCGCAGTTTTTACAACTAACAAAGTAAAAGCACACTGCGTAATTTACGATGAAGAACTTTTAAAAACTCAGCAAAATATAAGAGCAGTTTTAATAAATAGTGGCAATGCCAATGCATGTAATATAAATGGCGCTCAAGCTATACAAGACGTAACAAAAGCACTTTCAACTGTGCTAAATATTAAACAAAACGAGATTTTTATAGCTCAAACCGGTATAATTGGCGAAGAGTTTCCAACAAAGAAAGTAACAAATGCTCTAGCTAAGCTTAAAAATAATTTAGGTAAAAATTCACAAAATTTAGCAAGAGCTATTTTAACTACAGATAAAATTCCAAAAATTATATCAATTGAGTGCGAATATGCTGGTGTGATATTTCATATAGCTGCTGTTGCAAAAGGTGCCGGCATGATTCATCCCAATATGGCAACAATGCTTTCTTTTATTGTTACTGATTTAAAAATTACCCAGAATATTTTAAAAGTAGCCCTCAAAGAGGCTGTTGATAAATCTTTTAATAGAATTAGCGTAGATGGTGATATGTCTACAAACGATACAGTTTTTATTGCCAGTCTAAATGAAGTAGGAGATTTAATAAACGAAGAAAACGAATTTTATAGATACTTTGTTGATAAGCTTACAGAGTGTTGTGTGTATCTTGCAAAAGAAATAGTAAAAGATGCGGAAGGTGCAACAAAGTTTTGTGAAGTACTTGTTTTTGGTGCAGATAAAGATGAAGATGCGCAAAAAGTAGCACGTAGTATAGCTAATTCCTTACTAGTAAAAACTGCAATATTTGGCAAAGATCCAAACTGGGGTAGAATTATTGCAGCTGTTGGATATTCTGGTGCAAATATTGATGTAGAAAAACTCGAGATTAAAATTGGTGATTTTTTGGTTTATTCTTGGGGTAGACCGCAAGAATTTGATAAAATTGCCCTTCTTGAATACATGAGACAAAATGATTCAATAAAAATATATATAAACTTAAATATTGGCGCATCAAACTTTAATTTATACTTCAGTGATTTGACATACGAATATATAAAAATTAATGCACAGTATCATACTTGAGCATTGACATTTTGATAATTATTATTAAAATTATATTAGAATAGTCAAGGTTAAAGGAGGCGTAAAATGGCAGTTTACAAATGTGAAAAATGCGGTTACGAGAAAGAGTCTAAGTGTAAGCCCAGAAAATGCCCACAATGCGGTAGTAAAGATTCATTTAAGAAAAAGGAGGTATAAGTATGGCAAAGATGACGGAAAGATTTTTATGGGAAGCCTTTGCAGGTGAATCTCAGGCACACATGAAATATTTAAATTATGCAAAAGCAGCGGAAAAAGAAGGAAAGACAAACATTGCAAGACTATTTAAAGCAATTAGCCAGGCAGAAGTAATACATGCATCGGGACATCTAAAATTATTAAACGGTATTGGAAGTACACTAGATAATGTTAAAAGTGCCTGGGAAGGCGAAAATTTTGAAAGCGAAGAAATGTATCCTGCTTACGAAGCTGTAGCAAAAGAGCAAAATCAAGATAAGGCAGCCAAGTGGATTAACCAGGTTTTGCAGGTAGAAAAAGATCACAGAAGCTTGTATGAAAAAGCCAAAGAAGCTCTAGAGCAAAATAAAGACGCAGATTTCAAAGATATATTTTTATGTAGCGTATGTGGTTATGTAGCATTAGATAAAGCACCAGATAAATGTCCAGTATGCGGCGCACCAGCTAGCGCTTTTGAAAAATTTTAAAGAAGTTTATTATGAATGAAAAAGCACTTTTTTTAATTAATTATGGATTGTATATAGTAGGTTCCAAAAAGGATAACTTAATTAATGCACAAATTTCAAATACTGCATTTCAAATTACGGATAATCCTAACACTATAGCTATATCTATTAATAAATCCAATTATACGCATGAATTTATTGAAATAAGCAAGTTATTTACAATTTCTATAATTGCTAAAACAGCACCATTATCGCTTATTGGCAATTTCGGTTTTAAAAGTGGCAGGAACATTGATAAGTTTGAAAAAATAAGTCACTTGTTAACGCCAAACGGATTACCTGTTGTGCTTGAGCATACGCTTGGCTATATAGAATGCCGTGTTATAAATAGTTTAGATGTATTTACGCACACACTCTATATTGGCCAAGTAATTGATGCCGATATATTCAAGAAAGAAGAACCAATGACGTATGCTTATTATCATGAGATTAAGAATGCTCAGGCGCCAAAATCTACACCAATTCACGAAGAATCAAAAATTAGAAAAAAATATGTTTGCAAAGTATGTGGTTGGGTTTATGATCCGGAAGTTGGCGATCCAGATGGTGGCATAAAACCAGGTACCGAATTTGAAGATATACCAGATACCTGGGTATGTCCAGTTTGCGGAGCAGCAAAAAGAGATTTTGAATTATTAAAATAAAAGGAGGTTTTTATGTCAAAGTTAGCAGATTTTGTAAAATATGAGGCAGATGAAAAAAAGGAAAAACACGTGCCAGTTATTGATGCACCAGATACTGTTAAAAAAGGTGAGTTTTTTAGCGTAACCGTAACTGTAGGAAAAGACATACCACATCCAAATACAAAAGAGCACTATATTGGATGGATCGAAGGTTTTGTTGTACCAAAAAGTGGTGTAGCAAAATCAATAGGAAAGTTTATTTTTGAACCAGAAGTAACAGATTCTACGGCAACTTTCAGGATTAGGCTTGAAGAAGATGCAACGCTTTTTGCCTGGGGTTACTGTAATATTCACGGTGTATGGGAAAATTCAAAAGCAATTAAAGTAGAATAAAATGTTTTTGGCGCGCTAATTTGCGCGCCTTTTTTATAAGGGGGTAAAAATTGAAAGCAGGAAGAGATCCATTTGAGGTAAAAGATGGTATATATTGGGTTGCGACGCTTGATCCTGAATTAAAGATATTTGATATCATAATGCGCACAGCACATGGCTCAACGTATAATTCTTATTTGGTCAAAGGCACAAATAAAAAGGCTATAATTGATGCCGTTAAGGAGCCCTTTTTTGAAGGTTTTCTTGAAAATTTAGAAAAATTAAATGTTAAACCAGAAGAAATTGATTATTTGGTTGTAAATCACAACGAGCCAGATCACTCAGGTGCTTTGCCCGAATTACTAAAGTATATGCCTAATGTTAAATTGGTTGTTAGCAAACAAGGTAAAGTTTTTTTGGATAATATTATCAATAAAAGCTATGATTGTATAGAAGCAGATGATAATTTAGAAATTGATCTAGGTGACAAGACGTTGAAGTTTATTATAGCCCCATTTGTCCATTGGCCAGATACAATGTTTACATATGTGCCAGAAAGTAAGGTACTTTTTACATGCGATTTTTTAGGTAGCCATTTTTGCGATGAGAGGATGATTGATACACAAGTAGAAGATTTTTCTGAAGATTTTAGGTTTTACTTTGATGGTATAATGAGGCCGTTTAAAGAGTATGTATTGCAACACATAGAAAAAATTGAAAAGCTCGATATAGATATTATAGCACCAAGTCATGGTCCAATTCTTACCCAGCCAAAGCACTATATTGAGCTATATAAACAATGGTCTCAACCTATGCAGGAAAGATTAGCTGCTGTACTTTATGTTTCTGCATATGGCTATACGAAGAAATTGGCTCAAGAAATAGCACGTGGTATACAATCAGAAGGTGTAAAAGTAATAACAAAAGATATTGTTGATGTTATTGAAAAAGAAAAACCGTACCTTTTGGATACAGTGCAAAGAGCATCTTTAGTTGCTGTCGGCTCTCCAACAATAAATGGAGATGCGGTAGAGCCAATCTGGGAATTTCTATCAAGCCTTGCTACAATTAAAATTAGAGGCAAGATGGGATTTGCTTTTGGATCCTACGGCTGGAGCGGTGAAGCTTCAAAGCTTATTGCTCAAAGAATGAAAGATATAAAGTTTGCTATGCCACTTGAGCCATTCAGAGTAAGATTTAGACCAACTGACGAAGATTTACAAAAAGCATTTGAAATTGGCAAGCAATTAGCTCAAAAAGTTAAGGAGATGCCATGAGCCAAAAAATTATTGATATTTTAAACGAAGCTATTCAATCAGAAATTGGTGCAATTATGCAGTATATGGCTGGTCACTATAGAATGCCAAAGGATAAGCACCCGGTTATTAGGGAAATGCTTGAGCGTATTTCTGTTGAAGAAATGAAACATGCAGAAAGTTTTTCCAAACGTGTAGTAGCGCTTGGAGGAAGGGAAGCCATAACGCCAGACATAGTCCATTTTTCTAACGATTTAGTTGAAATAATGGACTTAAACGAAAAAGCAGAAGATGGTGCCATAGAAATGTATCAAAAACACATAAAAATATGTGAACAGGAAAACGATCCTGAAACAAAAGCTATTTATGAAGATGTTTTAAAAGACGAACTAAGGCATAAAAAAATATTTGCAACATTTAAGAAACTTTTAGAATCAAACCAGGAGGGTATATGAAAAAATATAAATGTAAAGTATGTGGCTACATTTATGATCCAGAAAAAGGCGATCCCGATGCTGATGTTCCACCCGGTACACCTTTTGAAACACTTCCTGACGACTGGGAATGCCCAGTATGTGGAGCTGCTAAAGTAGACTTTGAACCTTACGAAGAAGGTTAATTTTTTGCCGACAAAACAATATCTATAATGTTTTGTCGGCTTGTTTTTTTACTGAGCGGGGCAAACCTCTTTAACGATATTACTTATTAACTGTCCATTCTGCCAAGTTTTGATTCTAACTTTTTTACAACCTGTTTGTGGGTTATAACCAATTGGTTCTGCTTGGACAACACCTTGTGTTCCATCATTAGTTGTTGTTTCATATCGAACAGGCTGGTTATATTGGGCTGCTTGCTGGGCTGATTGGGTTTGTATCTGCGATAGTGTATAACCTGCAACTGCACCGATCGCTGCACCTATTGCTCCACCTTTCCATCTATTATCTGGACTTAGTAAAGCACCAGCAACAGCACCCAGTAAAGCACCGGCACCAGCACCCTGGTATCCTTGTTGTGTGGGTTGTTGTAGGGTTTGGCAGCTTGTTAAGTTTAGACTTGTAGTTAAAAGAGTCGCTGCTAAACCTAAACTTACGATTTTACCTTTAATGTTCATAGTTTCCTCCTTTGCATTTTTATTTATTATTATACACTAAAGTCAAATTAAGGTAAAGAGAAAAACTACGTTTCCGATATAATAATTTTTTGTGCTTTTTGTGTTTTGGTTTTAATAAATGGCAAAAAAATTAAAAATACAAGTATAATATACATCATTAAATGAAAATCATCCTGGAAAGCCATTATAGTGCTTTGTGCATTGATTGTATTGTTTATTAAGCCTATTGCTTTGTTATAGCAAATTGTAGGATTAAAACCACCATAAGTAAATAGATAACTAGAAAGTATATGAAGATAATTTTGAAAAATAGGATTTGAAGCAGTTATGTTGCTAACAAGGACATCTCTATGGAAAGCTTCACGATGAGCTAGCATAGTAGAAGCCATAAGTGATATACCAAAACTTCCACCAATACTTCTTGCAAAGTTTAACACGCCACTTGCTTCTCCCATATCTTCATTTTTTAAAAAAATAAACGCTATTACATTGATAGGAATGAATATAAGTGGCAAACCTAAACCAATAAGTACTCGTCCAAGAAGCAAAAAATAGGGTGATGCTGTTAAGTTAATTTGTTCCATTAAGTATAATGCATAAAGTCCAATTATCACGCCAAATATTATAAGGATTTTAAAACCTAATTTTTTTGATACTCTACCAATAAATATAACGGTAATAAGACTGGCAATACCGCCTGGCATCATAATAAGACCACTTTTATAAGCATCGTAGTTCATTAATGTTTGCATAAGCTCTGGTAAAAGAGTTAACGTAACAAAAAACAAAAATCCCAAAAAAAACATAGCAATTGTTGCTATAGCGTAGTTTCTATCTTTAAGTAAACTCATTCTGATAATTGGTTTGTCTGAAAAATAATTTTTTATCAAAAACATTGAAATGAAGAAAAAACTCAAAAGTGCTAAAATTACAATAAAATTTGAATTAAACCAATCATCTTCCTGTCCTCTATCTAGCATTACCTGAAGTGCACCAATACCTATTGCAATAAAGCTTAAAGCCACATAATCTAATTTTAAAGTTTTATTTGCTTTTGCATATGGTGGATCAAATATAAACATTAAGGTCATTATTGTTGCTAATATGCCAAATGGTACGTTAATCAAAAACATCCATCTCCATGAGTAACTATCTACAATCCATCCACCTATTACAGGTCCCAAAATAGGTGCAAATATAACGCCAATCGAAAAAATACTCATGGCTTGGGCTCTTTTTTCTAAAGGAAAACTCTCCATTAGTATTGCCTGGGATATAGGTTGCAAACCACCACCCGCAAAACCCTGTATAGCCCTAAATAGTAATAATAAATCAAGAGTTGGAGCAATACCACACAAAAAAGAACTCACAGTAAAACCAATTATGCTTATAAGAAAGTAATTTTTTCTGCCAAATTTATTTCCCAAAAAACCTGTTATGGGCAAAATTATACCACTTGCAGCTAAGTAAACAGTAAGTGTCCATGTAGCATCATCTGTTGTTACAGATAATGGACCTGCCATGTAAGAAAGTGCCACAGTAACAATAGA
This sequence comes from Desulfurella multipotens, assembly GCF_900101285.1. Lineage (NCBI taxonomy): Bacteria > Pseudomonadati > Campylobacterota > Desulfurellia > Desulfurellales > Desulfurellaceae > Desulfurella > Desulfurella multipotens. The sequence continues at coordinate 11,192 of NZ_FMYU01000011.1, read as the reverse complement.
AGTATCCATAAGCACCATAAAAGTAGGTAGCATAACAGTTAAAGCAATAATATATGGATTAACTTTTCTATCTTGCATTTCTATCCTTTATAAACAAAATAATAAAAAAATCATAACAGATTTTAAATATATAAGCCTTTAAGTAAAAATCAAGGAAAAAGGTATTTTAGTTGCTTACGTATGGGGTATAATACATAGAAATTTTAATAATTTGTCACTATTATTCTTGTATGAATGTTCTATATTAGGTTCAATAAAGACTGCTGAGTTTTTAGAAACATGTTTAGTAATATTTCCAACAGTGATTTCACACTCGCCGTCTAATATAAAAATTTCATGTTCCCATGGGTGTGAGTGTGGTGGAATTTCTGTGTGCGGTTGCATTTCAAAATAGCGCATGGCAAAGTTTGGTGCACCGTCTTCTTTTTTTATAAGCCATCTTATACTAACACCAGATACATTTTTACCATTAAATTCTACTGGTTGGTTTTGCAAGCTATCCAAATTTATAACTTTCATACACACTCCAAATTTTAGAAGTATTTAATTTTAAGTAACTAACTTTTTTTACAATATTTATTAATTTTTGTCAAAAAAAACTTTTAAAGCTCTTAAATGGTTATTTTTCTTACATATTTTATAGAATCTTTTTTAAATCTAAGTCTAAAAATTATTTAAGCTTTGAATTCATCCATTAGATTAAATTGATTAGAAACTTTCTATAACAAAATTATTTTGTTCAAATAAAATATAAATAAATTATTTTTTTTGTTTTTTTTGTTTTTTTGTGATATACTATTTATGAAGGGTTTTTTGGATTTTTAGGTGTAAAAATTGGTTTTACAAAAAAAATTAATAATTTTTAGCAATAGATTTTTTGAAAAACGTGAAACATATGAAGTGTTTAATTCTTGGGAAAGTTTCTTAGATTCGGCAATTGAACCTATAGGGTTTTGGATTGCAAAAGATTTTAATGATAACTATTTAAGTATTATAAATAATATTAGACGTTCAAATTGGTGGTATAAATATTGTTTTAGTGAAGACAATTTAAATAATAAGCTTTTAGATGGTAGTTTAGATATAGATCAAGCCATAGATAAGTGTAATTTATCTGAGGAAAAAATTGCCAAACTTAAGTTTAGCTTAGGAGGCCTTGCTCCCAGTGAAAAATTACTAGTTTATTTGTATTTACGTGAAGGTTTAGAAATTGTTCCTCAGTTTAACCCAAATGCGCCAAAACTTTATACTTACCCTATTATTGAGATTTTAAGCGATAATCAAAACGATTTAGATTGGTACCAAGAATTGATTAGAAAAAATCTTATTGCTTATAAAAAACTTATTGATAGGGTTAGACTTTGCAATAAATGCTCCAGCGCTCACATATATTTTATTGATATTTGCCCAAATTGTAAAAATATAGACATAAAACGCTCACGCTTTCTTCATTGTTTTACATGTGGATATGTTGGTAAGCAAGAAGAATTTAGCAAAGGTTATGATTTAATATGCCCAAAATGTAATGCCCATCTAAAACATATTGGGGTAGATTATGATTTGCCTACTGCACAATATATTTGCAACAATTGTGGTTATGTGTTTGAAGAACCTGAAACGATATACCGCTGTATTGCATGTGGAGAAGAAGGTAGTCCGGATAAGTTAAATATACAAGAATTTTACAGTATTGAAATGACTTTGTATGGCAGAGAATGGCTTTTACTTGAGCAAAAGAAAATTATATTTTAAGTGTTAAATGAAAGCTTAAAATATGTTTCTTTAGAATATTTTCAACTCTTATTAGATTGGTTTATAAAACTTTACAGAAGAGATAGTAATTTTTCATTTGCTTTGGCGCTAATTAAGTTTCAGAATATCGAAGAAATAATTCAATTCTATGGAATCAGTCAATCTATAGAAATTTATAGATCATTAGCGCAACGCATAAGCGAGATGCTGCGCAATACAGATATTGTGTGCAGAGATGACGAATACAAATTATGGATTTTTTTACCTGCTACGAAAAAAAAGGGTATTTGTAATAGAATTAATAAACTGGTAAATAGCATACAACCAGAAAGTGGTGTAAAAATTAAAGTTTACATTAATATACAATACTCTTCCGAAATAGACTCAGAAATTAATGCTGAATTTTTAATGAATAAATTGGATTCAAAAAATGATTGATTCAATTTATTTAGCTTTTATTAACATAATAACATCTCACAATTCATTTTTGACATTTATACTTATGTTTACGCCTTTTATAGTATTTTTTGAGGGCCCTTTGCAACTAATAACAATGATAGGCATATTTAGATTTGCCAAACAACAACTAGCACAAAGCGATTTATTAACTCAATTACCACATGTTAGTTGTTGTATTACTTGTTATTCTGAAGGAAAAAGCGTTATAAATACAATCAAATCTTTAACCTTTCAAACATATCCTGGTTTAATTGAAATCATAGCTGTTGTCGATGGTGCGCTACAAAATAAAGATACTTTGCTAGCCGTACAAAGTTGTAAAGAATTTGTCGAAAACACTACTAATAGAAAATTACTTATAATACCTAAATGGCAGCGAGGTGGTAGGGTTTCTTCTTTAAATGCAGCACTAAAAATAGCTTGTGGAGAGATCTTTATGGCTTTAGATGGAGATACTTCTTTTGATAATAACATGGTAGTAAATGCTGTTAAACACTTTAACAATGACAATGTAGTTGCGGTTTCTGGTAATTTACGCGTAAGAAATGCTAGCAAATCATTAGCTACAAGACTTCAAGCCTTAGAGTATATTTTGAGTATATCTGCTGGCAAAACAGGTTTGTCTGCTTTTGGTATTGTAAATAATATATCTGGGGCTTTTGGGGTTTTTTAGAAAGAAAATTTTGGACTTAATAGGTGGGTGGGATACTGGTACAGCAGAAGATCTTGATATTACAACAAGAATCAAGCAATACTTTGGAAGAAATAAAAACTGGAAAATTGTTTTTGACCCTTATGTAATAGGGCATACAGATGTGCCAGAAACATTTTTGGGTTATTTTAAACAAAGGCTTCGTTGGGAAGGAGATTTATTTTATCTTATAGGTCGTAAATATTTGGATAATATAAGACCAAGATTGTTAAATTGGGCTAATTATATATCAACAATAATTATAACCTATTTTATGCAAATTATTTTACCATTTGTTATAACTTTTTATACCATCTATTTGTTTTACACCCTACCAGACGCATATGTTTTAGCTTTATACTTTATGGTTTACTTATTTTATGTGTTTGTTTTGTTTACATATTTTTTATTATACTGTCTTTTGGTATCTGATAGATTAAACGAAGACATTATTTACTTTTTGTATATACCTTTATTTCCTTTTTTTGCATTTTTTTCCAGAATCAATGCTGCATTGGCAATCACGCACTCTGTAATAAACAAATCGCATTTGGATTCGAGTATGGCGCCTTGGTGGGTTTTAAAAAAGGGTAAATTTTGATATGAGTCTAAACTATAAAATGAAAGTGTCAATTTTTATTTGTTTAGTTTTATTTTTAATTCCGTATGCTTGCAAAGCACAAACAATCACTTTGGAACAATTGCAACAATTAATACAAAAAGATCCCAATATTGAAATAGCGCAAAAAGAATATAATATTGCAAAATCACAGGTTGATATAAATGAATCTGCTCTTTCTCCAACGCTATTTGGCAGTGTAACCTATACAAACTATTCAAATCCTGTCCAAACTTCTACTTACAATGTTTCTACTACAAACCAAAACGGCTTAACAAATAATTATAGCGAAACACTAACTCCGCAACAACAAAGATACAATAATGTTTCTGCAAATATTGGTTTGAGTATACCTTTGTTTGGCAGCCGTCAAAGCCTAAAGCGTGATTTAGTTATAAGTAAATCTATATTAAACCAAAACTCTGCAAACATAGAGTTACAGAAATGGCAAGCAATTAAATCCTTAATTTATGCTTATTCAGAGTATTATGTAAGATCCATCCAGATAGATTTAGCTAAAGGTTTTTTACATGACGAAAGCTTAGTAAAAGATATTTTATTGAAAAGACAAAAAGCTGGGTTAATATTGGATTCAGATAGGTTAGAATTAAATACAGAATTTAGCGCGGTCAAGCGAAATGAATTTGTTTATTTAAAACAATATCAAGATGCATTGAATACTTTACAATTACTTACTGGAAAAACACTGGACAATTTCCAGTTTGTATACCCTTATTTAGATACAGAATCTATAACAAAACAAAAGCTTTTAGAATCTATGTATAAAAATCCACAAATTAAACTATACACAGAAAAACTAGAAGGTTACAAAAAGGCATTAAGCGAAGTGGGTTCAATATTTTCATCTGGCAGTTTAAGCGTACAAACTGGTATTCAAAACAGCTTTCAAGGAAAAATGGGGTGGAATGTGTCAGCTACTTTAAACGTAGGTATGCCGCTTTTTGAGAAAAAATGGCGCGATGCTACATATTCCAAGGCATTTTTAGAAATGCAAAAAGCTGAATTAGAGTTAGAAAACCAAAAGAAAGCTTATAAAAATGCATGCGATAGCTATTACTTATGGCTAAAGTCTAGAAAAGAAAATTTGGATTTTGCTGTAGAGAGATTCAATGCTGCTTTCGCAAGTTATAATACTGCAAAATTAAGAAAACCGATTAATCCTGGTGATTATTGTAATTAAATCTAAATACTATTTGTACCAGACTGTTAATGATTATCTTGAGGCTTTACTTGAATATTTAAAAGCACAAGCGGATTTACTTGGGTTAATTGGCTATAATGACAATATTTACAAAGAAAACGCAATCTCTAATAAAAATCAAAATATCATTAAAAAAATAGAAGACATGTATAAATTAAATAAAATCCATTACCAAAACGAAGCTTATTTAAATTGGTATGCATGGAACAGTTTTGCACTATATAAAAGATTAGGAGAAGATTTTTGGGATAAAATTCCTAAATCAACAAGAAGTGTATTTTTATCTTTAAATAGTCAGGAAATTCAGATGATAAATACAAAACCAGACGAAGCGAATATTTTAGACAATTTTATAAAACAAGCCAACAAAAGAAACATAAAAGTAGAATTGCTATTGGGTGACCCATATTGGGTATTAGAAAAATATCGACACCAATTAATATCTATAATTAAGAGCCTAAATAAATTCGGGTTTTCAGGTATACAACTCGATATAGAAAAAAGCCAGCTTCCTAAAAACGATAGATATTTGTGGGATAAAGGTATAATAAAAACTATATCATAGGTTAAAGCAAACACTGCTTTTCCTATAGGATTATCAATAAATTATAAAGAAGCTCAAAACAATAAGTTATTAAAGAATCTTCAAAAAGCGGGCTTAGATAAAATCGTACTTATGATATATACAGTCAACCCTAAAAAAATTATGGAAGTTGCAGATAAAATTATTGCAAATAATCCAGATTTATACTTTAGTATAGCAGTTTCATGCGAGCCTACTTCGGTTTTACCACCAAATGAAACTTTTGCAACTATGAAAGTAAACAATATGCTTTCAGAATGGAGAAATTTGTACGAGTATTTTGCTTCAAGGAATAATTTTTTGGGTATAACGATTCAATCACTTGAAGATTTTTGGATTTAAAAAATGAAAATTAAATTTAGCAGACCCCCTTCATCTCCAAATGAAGTTAGCGGTTTAAAAGTTAATTATGAACCTCCAAAAAGACCAATTTCAAAATGGCGTTTTAGGGCTGTGCTTATATTATTTTTACTGCCATTTTTAGTTTTTGGTGTATATTTGATTTATAAAATTACTTACAATCTATTGTTTATTAATGCACCTGGATACTTAATTATTAACCAAATAACAATCAAAGCTCCATATGATGGAAAAGTAGTATACATAAGAAAACCTGGTGATAATGTCAAAAAAAATGAGATTATACTCAAAATAAAAAATCCATTAGTAGAAAATCAGTATAGAGAATTATTTAAGAGTTTAAAACAAATAAAATCATCAGCTAGCATAAAGGTTAACCCTGAAGTGTTAAAAATTTACAAAGAACTTTACGAAAGTCGTTTAAAAACATACAAAGAAATACTCAACCTACAACAAAAAAACGCAGCAACATCATATGAAGTGGCAAATGCACAAGATGCTCTGCACTCTGCAGAGATTGCTTATTTGCAAGCAAAGCAAAGTTTAGAAAGCAACAAAAATGTACCTGTTGCCGAGGATATGAAATTAAATGAATTGGAATCTATATTGCAAAGTTTAACTATAAAAGCGCCAGAAAACGCAACAATTGCTTTAGATCTTGTTAAAGAAGGAGAATTGGTTAATAAAAATGAAGATCTAATGGTGTTGCAAAACAATAACAATGTTATAATAGAAGCGTTTTTAGAGCCGAATAAGGTGAAACATGCTTTTTTGGGTAAAAAAACTAAAGTTGTGTTTCCAAATGGTAAATCGATAAAAGCTGAAATTATTGGCCTAAAATTACAAACCCAAAAAACTCCTCCAATTTTAGTATCTCCATTTGCAAAGGAAAATCTATCTGTGGTAGTTGAACTAAGGCCAATTAATGCAATCCCAAAAAACTTAATGATTAATTATATGCCAATAAAGGTTGTTTTTTAAAAAACAATGGTGCCGAGGGTGGGAATCGAACCCACACGGGAGAAACTCCCAAGGGATTTTAAGTCCCTTGCGTCTACCAATTCCGCCACCCCGGCAAGTAGGTAGCTTCTGGAGGCGGCACCCGGATTCGAACCGGGGATCTGGGTTTTGCAGACCCGTGCCTTAGCCACTTGGCTATGCCGCCAATTTGGGTCTGTTTATAAAAAAATGGAGCGGGAAACGGGACTTGAACCCGCGACCCCAACCTTGGCAAGGTTGTGCTCTACCAACTGAGCTATTCCCGCTCGATACATTACTATTTATATAAAAAATTTCTCAGTTGTCAATAGAAAAAATTCACTATATATTCTCCACACCAAGCCCAACTCTTACACCACCAAAGTGTTTGCCTTCAATAAATACAGGAACGCCAATATCGCTTATAACTTCGCCAGTGTCCCTTGGATAAGTTTGTATAATTAGGCTATCTGTATTTCTTGCCACATTTAAACCAACTGTATCGTTAAATATTCTCATAGAACGATTCCCTACAAGGTCTTTCTCGTAGTTGCCAGTTAGTGGTTTATCATATATTGAGTTGTGTGCTGCTATGTAGCCATTGTTGTCTGTAAGCAATACATATCTAAAGTTTTGGTTCATATTCAAGTATTTGTCTTCTATGGGCTGGATGTATTGTTTAAAAAAGTCTGTAAATCTTGTGCGGTATTTTTGCGGATTGGTATTTGGTATTGGCACATAGTTTCTATCCCATATGTCACTGGATGAAATTATGCCTTTTTTGATTGCATTTTCTATTGTATCTGTCATTTCTTTAGCGCATTTGTTTGCAAGATCTACAACTTCTTCTAAAGGGTTTCCTGTTCTTACTTTCTTTAAAATATTTGTGGACTGTTCTGCAATTTTGCTTAAATCAAGACTTTTTGAGCTTACATTATCAAGACTTGTTGATATTTCTTTAACAGAACCTGCAAGGTATTCTACCGTTTGGGCTACTTCTTCAATTGAACTTGACTGTTCTTCTGTGGCTGCTGTTATTGTATTTATCATGTTGTTTGCCTGATTAATTTTATCTGCAAGGTTATCAAAAGAAACAAGCATTTCTTCTACAGATTTTGTGTTTTGTTCAATTGTATCTCTTATTATTTTATTTCGCTCAACAAGAATGTTGAAATTTTCTGCAACAGAATTAATTGTATTTTCTATCTCTTTTGATTGCTTTTGTGTTTGCTCTGCAAGCTTTCTAATCTCATCTGCTACCACTGCAAAGCCTCTGCCATGCTCACCTGCCCTGGCAGCTTCAATGGCAGCATTTAAGGCAAGAAGGTTTGTTTGGTTTGAGATATCATTTATAACATTTACAATGGATAGTATATCGTCTATTTGAGAATGCAGGCTTTCCATAGATTGTTTATTTTCATTTAATACTTCAATTGAGTTTTGAGAGGCTTTGGTTATATTTTGAGTCGTCTTAATTGTTTGTTCGCTTATAGCGTTTACTTCTTCCATAAACCTCACAAAGTTTTCCATATTGTGAGATATATCACCTATGGCTTTTGTAGAATCATTCATTGTTTTATTTATTGCTTCAAGGTTGTCTTTGGTTTCGTTCATATGATGTGTAATATTTTTTAGCTCAAAGTTAAATTTGGCGTTAAAAACAGAAGCTTTTGTAGCATTTGTGATAAGCTCGCTAAAGATAGATCTAGAAAAGCTAACAAGTGTGTTAATAAACTCTCCAAGTGAAGCACAAAAGCCTGGTACAGAATAGTCTTTTGTTAAATCATACCTGTCTTGTTTTGTAATTTTACAAAACTCATCGGCTGTTTGTTTTGTTGGTTTTATTATAACAAGATAGTAATACCAGAAGTTAATAATTGCAAAAATAAAAGTTGCTGCAGTAAATGTGTAGATGAAGTACTTTTGCACAAAACTATTCAAAAAGATATAAGCTAAAATACCACCGATAAAGTATAATGCAAATGTAAAAATAGTAAAAGTTATTAATTTTTTAACCATAACTTTACCTCCTTGTGTCATAATAATTAAGCAAAGCTATTCTGTCAAATTTTGAGTTTACAAAATTGTAGCTTTATTTTATATTGTGTTTTAGTAAATATTTGGAGGACAATGCATGAAAGGTATAATCTTAGCAGGTGGTTCTGGCACAAGGCTTTATCCTGCAACAAGCACAATTTGCAAACAGCTTTTGCCAGTCTATGACAAACCTATGATATACTACCCTTTATCAATTTTGATGCTTGCCGGAATAAGGGATATTTTAATAATATCAACCCCGAAAGATACACCTAGATTTAGTGAACTGTTTAAAGATGGTACTCATTTAGGTTTAAATATTTCATATGCTGTACAAGAAACACCAAAAGGTTTGGCAGATGCATTTTTGGTAGGTGAAAGCTTTATTGGAAGCGATAATGTGTGTTTGGTTTTAGGTGACAATATTTTTTATGGTCAAGGTTTGTCTTATTTATTAAGAAAAGCCAAGACAATTGCAGAAGAAGAACACAATGCAGTAGTGTTTGGCTATTATGTTAAAAACCCACAGGATTATGGCGTGTTTGAGTTTGATGAAAATTTTAATGTATTAAGTATTGAAGAAAAACCGCAAAAACCAAAATCAAATTATGCAGTGGTTGGTTTGTATTTTTATGATAATACAGTAGTTGATATTGCTAAAAACGTAAAACCTTCGTGGAGGGGTGAATTAGAAATTACAAGTGTAAACCAAACTTACCTATCTGAATCAAGGCTTAAAGCTATAACATTAGGTAGAGGTTTTGCTTGGCTTGATACGGGAACATTTGATAGTTTACTTGAAGCCAGTCAATTTATACAGACAATAGAAAAACGCCAGGGTTTAAAAGTAGGCTGCATAGAAGAGATTGCATACAAAATGGGCTATATTGACAAAGATAAACTCTTAGAATTAGCTCAACCGCTTAAAAAATCAGGTTATGGAAATTACCTAATAAACATATTGCAAGGAGATAGCAGTAATGAATAAAATGTTAATAAGTGGTGGTGCAGGTTTTATTGGTAGCGAGTTTGCTCGTCAAGCATTGCTTAATGATTTTAATATTGCAATTGTTGATAGTTTAACATATGCTGGCGATCTAAAACGTATTGATGATATTAAAAATAGATTAAAATTTTTTAACTGTGACATAAGCGATTTTGAATCTTTAAAAAAAGTATTTATAAACTTTAAACCAGAAATCGTAGTACACTTTGCAGCAGAAACACATGTAGATAGAAGTATATTAAATCCACATATTTTTATAAAAACAAACATAATTGGTACACAAAATATGCTTGAGTTATCCAAGGATGCGTTGTTTGTAAACATTTCAACAGACGAGGTTTATGGAGATTTATCGGAAAATGATGCAAGCTTTATGGAAAATTCTTGTTTAAAACCCAGTTCTCCATATTCCACAAGTAAAGCATCTCAAGATATGCTTGGACGAGCTTACGCTAGAACCTATAATGCAAATGTTATAACGATTCGTCCTTCAAATAATTATGGACCATGGCAATATCCAGAAAAACTAATACCTGTTGTAATATATAAGGCACTTCAAAATGAGCCAATACCAGTGTATGCACAAGGAAAAAATATTAGAGAGTGGACGTTTGTAGAAGACTGTGCAAAAGCAATCTTGCAATTAATTAAAAAAAGATGCGCAAATGAAATTTTTAATCTTGGAAGCGGTATTGAAAAACAGAATATTGAAGTTGTGAAATCTATATTGGCTTTATTAAATAAATCAGAAAGTTTAATAAATTATGTTAAAGACAGGCCTGGTCATGACTTTAGGTATTCATTGGATTCAACAAAACTCAAAAAAACAATTAGTATAAGCTTTACAAACTTTGAACAAGGCATAGAAAAGACAGTTAAATGGTATCTTGACAACAAAGATTGGCTATTTGAAAAAGCAAAAGAGTTAAAAGATTACTGGCATACAGTTTACAAATCTAAAAATTAAATAAAATGTTTTTTAAAAAGTTGTTTGACAATTTTAAAAATATATGTATAATCGTTTTTTGCTTGCTGGCGTAGCTCAATGGTAGAGCAGCTGACTTGTAATCAGCAGGTTGGGGGTTCAAGTCCCTTCGCCAGCTCCATAGTTATAATGGAGAGGTTCCCGAGCGGCCAAAGGGAACAGACTGTAAATCTGTCGGCTATTGCCTTCGGAGGTTCGAATCCTCCCCTCTCCACCATTTAACAAAAAATAGGCGGGAATAGCTCAGTTGGTAGAGCGCAAGCCTTCCAAGCTTGGGGTCGCGGGTTCGAGTCCCGTTTCCCGCTCCAAATAAAAAAGTAATGATTGCCTATGTAGCTCAGGTGGTAGAGCACTTCCTTGGTAAGGAAGAGGTCAGCGGTTCAAACCCGCTCATAGGCTCCATTGAGTTTAGGAGGTTTCCATTATGGCAAAGGAAAAATATGTTCGTACCAAACCTCACGTAAATATTGGTACAATTGGACACGTTGACCATGGTAAGA
>NZ_FMYU01000019.1:0-12341 GCF_900101285.1 Desulfurella multipotens | reverse complement strand
GCAAGAGTTAGAAGTTTACGCAAAACAAAAAGGTGTTACCAATATTGTGTTTTTGGGTTTTAGAGATGATATACAAAATTACCTGGCTGCATTTGATTTGTTTGTAATATCATCTGAGTATGAAGGTCTATGTTCAAGCATACTTCAGGCATTTTTATTTAAAGTACCTGTTGTTGCAACAAATGCTGGTGGAGTAAGTGAGCTTATTGGTAACAATCAAAGAGGTCTAATTGCTCCAATCAAAGATTACAAAGCTCTTGCTCAAAATATAGAAACTCTAATTCACAATAAACAAATTTCTAAGGATCTATGTGACCAAGCGTATCAATTTAGTAACTATTTTTCTTTAAAAAACATAACTAATCAATATAAACTAATTTACGAAAAAATTATAATAACAATAGTTTCTATATTTTTGTTAGTGAATTTTAGTTAAAAACATTATTAACTTTGCGTAACTTCCTAATTGAAATAAGTAAATCTTTTATTTTCAACAATAAACAAATACAGGATAAAAAAATATTGCGCAAATAAAGATATTTTAATGGTCGGGGCGAGAGGATTTGAACCTCCGACCACTTGAACCCCATTCAAGTGCGCTACCAAGCTGCGCCACGCCCCGTCTTAATTCTAAAGCCTTTTTGCTTGAATTCTTCAAAAACATCCCTGCTGCAAGCAAAATTCACTTCATAATCTTTAATACTCATTTCTTTTTGTTTGTCAACCAAAATGTCAAAACCTAAATTCTTCCAAGCGGACAAAAAGTTATTTTTTTCAGATTCATTCATTTTGCCTAAATCTGCATAGTATCTACCATTTAATAATTTTGTACCAACAACATCGTATCCCTTTGACCTGAGTGCGTTTTCAAATTCTGAATACGTAGGCTTATTCAAGCCACCTACATAAACAATATAATAGTAGTGTGCACTTATATTTTTTTTAACTGCGTACATAATATGCTTTTGCTCTAAGACTGTTTTTAGTTCATTTAATTGATTAGGACTACAAAAAACTATGCAACTTTCTTTTATGTTTTCTATCTTTTTAGCAGGTTTTGTAACAACATTATTTTGCATGGCTGTGATGGGTTTTGAGACTTGATTTTTTTGCTCAAACCTTTGGGCAGTTGCAATGCTGGTAGTTATTCTTTGTTGTTTTGAGACTTCGTTCTTTTGCTCAAGCTCTACAGCAGCTTTTGGATTAACTGGTGTTTCTTTTATCCGGGATACTAAAGTTTTATTATTTGCAGTAGCGTTTTGGAGCGTCACTACAATATTGAATGTATTATTATTTGATTTGGTTATTTTCTTTGATTTATCTGGTACTGTATGAGGCTCAGCAGGTTTCTCTACTTTTGCAGTTTGTACCAATGTCTGCTTTTTAGCAAAATAAAATCCACTAAAAATTGCAAGCCCCAAGGCCAAAACTGCAAAAATAGCAATAAACAAAAACTTTACAAAATGAGATTTAGCTTTTTTAGGTATATCAATTTTATTTGGTATATTATTTTTTAATAGGTTAATTTTGAGCATAAACTACTTAAATATCATTTGTAAACTTGGAGTTTTTGATATATCAAGCAGATTTTTTATACTACTAAGACCAAATAAATTAGAGACTCCAGGATAACTATCGCTTAATTCAACAAATTTTAAATTTTTTTTACCTGTATATTTTTGAAGATACGCTTTTGCTGCATCAAAACCGCCAATTGAATCTATCAGATTATACTTTAGAGCCATTTGTCCAGTAAAAACTCTACCATCAGCTAATGGTTTTAATTTTTCTATATTTATATGCCTTGATGATGCTACAGCATTTAAAAATTGATTATATACACTTTCTACAACGCTAAAAATCATTTCTTTATCTGATTTTGTTGGCTTTCTTAATGGATTTCCAGCATCTTTAACATCACCGCTTTTAACAACAAAATCCTCAATACCAATCTTATTTGCCAACTTATAAGCATTAATGCCTTCAAATATGACACCTATGCTACCAGTTAAAGATGCAGGGTAAGTTACAATTTTTCTAGCTCCAAGTGCAGCAAAATAAGCTCCACTTGCACCAATACTATCAATTAAAGCAACCACTGGCTTTTTTTCATCTATTTGTTTAACTAGGTAATAGATTTTTTCACTTTGTGCTGCATCTCCTCCAGGTGAATTTATTTTAAGCAAAATCGCACTGTACATAGGATCTTTTTGAGCTTGTCTTAGTTGATCACATATTGGAGAGGCTGTGTTTGGAGTAATTAGACCAGAGATATTAATAACAGCAACTCTAGTAGGGCTCAACAAATAGTAAAAAAAATTAACAACAAAAATTAACAAAAAAACTATAAAGAAAATTTTTACTATTTTTTTCATAATCCCTACATTAACCTCGAAATCATTTTTCTTCTAGGTATTTCAAGCCTAATTATCTTTATTTTAACTTTTTCATCTTTGTTGACGGTTATATTATTAAGTTCACTTTTTGGTACAAGGCTCTCAACACCTTTTTCAATTTTAACAAATACACCAAAATCTTTTACACCTGTTACAACACCTTCTATAACATCACCTACTTTGTATTTACCTTCAATTAAACTCCATGGATCTGGTTCAAGTTGCCTCAATGAAAGAGCAATTTTTTTCTTTTCCAAATTAATGTCAATTATTTTAGCCTTAATTTTTTGAGAAATGGTAAGCGATGGTCTTTCTTCTGGAGACCATGAAAGCTCATTTGTGTGAATTAAACCTTCAATACCTTCATCTATTTTTACAAACACACCAAAATCTTTTATGCCAGTTATAACACCTTCAACAACATCACCTACATGAAATTTTTCTTTAATATCAGACCATGGCTCGGGCTCAAGTCTTTTAATACTTAAAGCAATTTTTTTCTTTAAGGTATCAACCATGAGTACTTTTGCTTTTATTGTCTGACCAATACTTAATTCTTCCTTTGCTTCTTTTGGAAATTTAACCCAGCTAATTTCAGAATTATGAACAAGACCTTCAATACCCTCTTCAAGTTCTATAAAAACGCCATAATCCACTATATTTGAAATTTTACCTTCAACTATATCTCCTTCTTTAATTTTTGTTTCTTCCCATGGATCGGCTGATAAGTGCTTAATACTTAAAAAAATCCTTTTTTTATCGTCTTTTTCTTCTATGCGCATAACTTTAGCTTTAATTTCATCCTGTGGCTTTAAAACTTCCCTCGGATTTAAAATTTTTTTCCAGGAGATGTCAGTAATATGAACAAATCCATCAACACCACCCAAATCCACAAAAACTCCATAATCTACTATGTTTTTTACCTTACCTGTTACGATATCTCCAACTTTTATTTTATCTATTAAATCGGATCTTTTTTTATCTGCAATTTCTTCCAATAATTGTTTTCTTGACAAAATAACATTTTTTTTCTGCTCATCAATATTTATAACTTTGAATTCGTACTCTTTGCCAATGTAATAGTCAAAATTCCTTTTTTTTGATAAATCAACCAATGATCCAGGCAAAAAAGCCACAAAGCCATCTACATCAACCAAAAAACCACCCTTAATAGAAGCTTTTATGATACCTTTTACAGGTTTTCCTTCTTTAAAAGCCTGATTTATTGCATTAAAACCTAATATTCTATCTGCTTTAGCTTTTGAAAGAATTTGAAAACCATTTAAATCTTGTTTTCCTAAAAACATAACTTTTATTTTATCGCCAATATTACATTCACTTTTAAACTCGTTTAATGGCACAATACCTTCTGATTTGTAACCTATATCTACAAATACATAATCGTCTTTAATATTGATAATTGTACCTTCTATAATTTCGCCTTCTTCAAAATCCTTAAAAGTATTTTCATAATTCAACATATAATCCTTATCCATACAAACCTCCACGACCTTGATTTGTCTATTATAACTTATATAAAAAGCTTGTCAATAAATAAAACTTGACAAGCAAAAACAATCGTCTAAAATTAAAATTATGATTGATTTTCACACTCACACAGTGTTTAGTGATGGAGAACTTATACCATCTGAATTAGTTAAAAGGGCAAAAGATAAAGGCTATAGAGCTATTGCTATAACTGATCATGCTGATTTTTCAAACTTAGAAATAATTATTAACAATATAAAAAAAGTAACGTATGGTTTAGAAAAATATTATGGTTTATATGTTTTTTGCGGAGTCGAAATAACGCATGTTCCACCAAAACTAATAAAAAATACAATAGCAGCATCATGGCAACTTGGTGCTGAAATTGTAGTTGTTCATGGTGAAAGTCCTGTAGAAAATGTTGCCAGTTTGACAAATTTATATGCCATAGAAAGTAAATGTGATATTTTAGCGCATCCTGGTTTAATTGATCAAAAAGAAGCTCAACTTGCAGCCAAAAACAATGTATATTTAGAGATTACATCAAGAAGTGGACATAGCTTAACAAACGGTCATGTATTTCAAATGGCAAAAAAATATAATGCAAAATGTGTTATAAATACAGATACCCATTCTCCTTACGATCTTATTGATATAAATTTTGCAAAGACAATACTTCATGGATGCGGAATGGATGAAAATGAAGTTAACAATATATTGCTAAACAGTGAAGAACTCTTAGAAAAAATTTTAAAAAGGAGATTTTTGTGCTCAAAAAAATAAGTCCGCTTTTTTTGTTATCCATTATAATATTTTCTATGTATTCGTGTTCTAGCACAAAACATATCAATCTTACTGTTGAAGAAAAACCACTGCCTATAGCAAAACAAACGAGTATTGTAAGTCCACCAGTAAAAGTAGAAAAAATCTACAGCGTTGGTCCAGTATCATACAGAGCTAAAATATTTATTTACAACGATACATTATTCATTGGAAGTACAAACAAGCACATTTATATGATAAATCTCAGAACACATGATATAAAGAGTTTCGATATTAAAGAACCCATAGAAGCAGAAATTTATGCTGACAACTATATATACGTAGGCACAACAAAAGGACAACTTTTAAAAATGGACTACAAAGGGGGAATTATATGGAAAAAACAATTTAGTTTTCCTATAGTGGGTAGTATAATAGAAGACGAAGGTTATTTATACGTAACAACTACAAACAATACACTCTACAAAATAGATAAATTAGATGGGAAAATTATGTGGGAATTCCATAGAAATACAGCACCTATGAGTGTAAAAGGTTTTAGCGTGCCGGTTATAACAAATGATGCTATCTATATAGGTTTTGATAATGGCATGCTCTACAAGCTAACCAAAAATGGTGATGAAATTTGGGAAGTCAAAGTTGGCAAAGGCGAGCTTTTTGTTGATGTTGATTCAAAAGCTGAACTTACAAGCTCTCATGTTTATGCAACTAGTACAACGGGTTATACTCAATCAGTATCAATTGACAAAGGAATCAATGTATGGTCAAAAGAAATATCAAGTTTTGCAAACCTACAAATTTCTCCTTTTGCTTTATTTGTTGCAAATGAAAAAGGTGGGGTAGATGCACTTGATCCTCAAAGTGGAAATATTATATGGAGTAAAACTCTAAGCTACAATTACGATGTATATTCTATGTATTTATCTGGTAATGATTATCTATTTTGTTTGCTATCAAATGGTAGATTGGTAATCTTAAATGCCTTAAACGGAAAAGTTATGCAAATATTTAATTTGGGCGGTATTTTTGATTCAAAATTTACATATTATAAAAATGCTCTGTATATAATTTCAAGAAATGGTAGCATATATAAAATTTATTGAAGGATAAATCATGCAAAATAATAATGATGAACAAAAACCAAATAAAGAAAATAATTATCAAAACTTAATAAAGTTTTCATTGTTTTACCTGCTAATTGGGCTTTTAGCAATCTATTTTTATCAAAGCTATTTTGCGCAAGAAAAGAAAACGCTTACTTACTCTGAGTTTAAATCGCTTGTTGCTAAAAATAGAGTAATTAGTTGCGAAATTTCTTCTCAATATATAAAAGGCGAATATCTAAATGATAAAAACAAAAAAGAAAGCTTCGTTACAATTGCAGTAAATGATCCTAATTTAGTAAAAGATTTAGAAGAACACCATGTAAATTTTAGCGGTACAATTTCAAATACCTGGCTTACAAATCTTATATTCGGGTGGATTTTGCCATTTGGGTTACTTTTTTTCTTATGGTGGTTTATGACAAGAAAAATAAGGGGCTCAAGTGGTTCTATCTTTGGGTTTGGCAAAGGCAGGTTTAAAGTTTATTTGAATAAACGTCCAGATGTCAAGTTTTCTGATGTAGCAGGCATTGATGAGGTTAAATATGAAGTAGAAGAAATTGTTGAATTCTTAAAAAACCCAGGTAAATACCAAAGGCTGGGTGGAAGAATACCTAAAGGCGTTTTACTTGTAGGTGCACCAGGCACAGGAAAAACTCTCCTAGCAAAAGCCACGGCAGGCGAAGCAGAGGTACCTTTTTTAAGTATAAGTGGATCTGAATTCATAGAAATGTTTGTAGGTGTTGGTGCAAGCAGGGTAAGGGATTTATTTCAAGAAGCCAAAAAATTAGCCCCTTGCATAGTTTTTATTGATGAAATTGATACTATAGGAAAAAGCAGAGCAATAAATACTATAACTTCAAATGATGAGCGTGAGCAAACCCTTAATCAGTTATTAGCAGAAATGGACGGATTTGAGTCAAATTTAGGTGTTATAATTATGGCCGCAACAAATAGGCCAGAAATCTTAGATCCTGCACTTTTAAGGCCAGGAAGATTTGATAGACAAATTATAGTTGATAAACCAAATGTAAATGGCAGAGAAGCAATATTTAAAGTACATGTTAGAAAAATTAAATTAGATCCAGATGTAGATATTAAAAAATTAGCTCAAATGACACCAGGACTTGTTGGCGCTGATATAGAAAATATCGTTAACGAAGCAGCACTTTTAGCAGCAAGGGAAAATAGTGAAACAGTAAATATGAGACATTTTGAAGAAGCAATAGAAAGACAAATTGCAGGTCTTAAAAAGCAAAATAGAGCAATGCGAGAAGAAGAGAAAAAACGCGTTGCTGTACACGAATCTGGTCATGCTATTATAGCTTATCTATTGCCAAATGTTGATAAAGTTCATAAAATATCCATTATACCCAGAGGAGTTGCTGCTCTTGGTTATACCCAACAACTTCCCACAGACGATAGGTATTTAATTACAAAGCAAGAAATGCTCAATATGATAAAGGTACTTTTTGGTGGTAGAATCGCAGAAGAGCTCGTTTTAAAAGATGTTTCAACAGGCGCACAAAATGATTTATCACGAGCAACTGATATTGCCAGAAGTATAGTTACAAAATTTGGAATGAGCGAAACTATTGGCTTGGTTGTTCTTGAAGATCCAGCAAAATCTAGATTTTTGGGTACAGAAAACATATTCACTCAAAAAGATGAAATTAGCGAAAAAACAAAAGAAGCTGTAGATGCAGAAATAAATAAAATATTAAATGATTGCTATAAAGAAGCAAAAGAGATGCTGGAAAACAATATGGATAAATTGGAAAAATTAACAAATTTACTCTTAGAAAAAGAAGAAATCAATGAAGAAGAACTAAAAAAGGTTATGGAGAGTGAAAATGTATAATTTAAGCAAATTACTGGTGGCAGTAGACTCCAGTCCTTATAGTACAAATGCAATAAAATTTGCGCTCGATTTTGGAAAAAAATTTGATTGCATAGTGGATGCATTGCATGTTGTTGATACTATGCAACTTGAAGGTCCGTTTATTTACGATTTAAGCGGTGTTTTAGGTTTTGAGCCATTTATAAATTTTAGCGCTGAACTTAAAAAAACGCTTGAAGAAAAAGGAAGAAGCATACTCCAAGCATTTTCTGAAATGGCACAAAATGAAAATGTAAAATTTAACTCGTTTATCGAAGTTGGTATAATACCAATAACAATAGTAGAAACCTCTTATGAATACGACATGGTCTTTATTGGAAAAAAAGGCATTAATGCTTCATTTGAAAGGGGAATTTTAGGCAGCAATATTGAATCTACTATTAGAAAAATAAAAAAACCTATTTTTGTTGCCGACAAAGACTTCTATGAAATAAAAAATATTGTGGTTGGCTATGATGCTAGAGAACCAGCCAAAGAGGCTCTTGAACTGGCAAATGCACTTGCTGGTAATCTTAAAGCTAAAATACACATAGTAAATGTAAGAAAAACTGAAACAGAAAATCTTGAAGACAATAATTTAAACATCATATACCTTACAAAACAAAAAAGTGTTGCTGATACTCTAATTGAATATACAAAAAATCTCCAAAACCCATTACTAATACTTGGAGCATATAATAAAAACAGATTGCTTGAAATGATTATAGGTTCTACTACAGAAGCAATACTTAGAAAAGAGTGCAATCTGCCTTTAATTATTGTGAGATAACTTTAAGCTGTTTGTTTTAGAAAGTAATAAAATAAACGAGTCCTTTTTATGAATTATTTCTTTCAAATACTTGAATTATTCAATTGATATAAAATTAAAATTAGTTAATTAATTAAATTCCATATATGAGGTGAATAATGAAATACACTCATCTAAAAAAACTAAGGGATAAATATGCAATAGTTGGAGTCGGCTACACACCGCAGGGAAAAGTCCCAGGAAGATCAGCATTGAGTTTTTATGTAGAAGCTGGAATAAATGCTATAAAAGATGCTGGCTTAAAAAAAGAAGATATTGACGGTCTTATATGTTACAGGCAGTTTCCAGCAATATCAAATGAACCGGAAGCAACTCCTTATCTGGTAGCTCAATTATTGGGTATAGAACCTACTGTATTAAGTCAAGAATCATACTGTCCAAGACACCATTTTGTCCAGGCTGTCTCATTGTTAGAAGCAGGTTTTTGCAATTATGTTTTGATAATCTATGCAGACAATGCTTTATCTGGACGTAGAATGTTTATTGAAGAAGCTACACATCCAGAGCCTAAAAATGACAATTACATGTATGGTGAGTTTGGATTCGTTGGGGACTATGCTCTGGCTGCAAGAAGAGCTATGTTTGAATTTGAAACAGGTCCTAACACATGGAAAGAAATAGCCGTAAGTCAAAGAAAATGGGCTAATCTTAACCCAAATGCCACAATGTATAATAAACCACTTACTTACGAAGATTATTTAAACTCAGAATACCTTATAGAACCATTTAGAAAACTGGATGCCTCACTTATAAGTGATGGTGGTAGAGCATGTATTGTAACTTCTGTTGAAAGGGCAAAAGATTTAAAAAATCCCGTTGTTTCTATAATGGGTATTGGTGAAGCAAACCCAAGTATTGATATCCATCAAGCTACCTATATAACTGGACCTACGGGTGCTAAAAAAGCCTCTCAAATGGCTTTTGAGATGGCAGACATTACACTAGATGATATAGATGCTTGCGAAATATACGATTGCTTTACCTATACTGTTGAAATAACTATGCAAGATTATGGTTTTTTTAAACCCGGCGAAGGAAAAGATTTTTTCAAAGATGGTTTCACTGCCCCTGGCGGCAAATTACCTGTAAATACTTCTGGTGGTTTGCTTTCTGAAGCTTACTTTATGGGTCTTACGCCTATAACAGAAGCAGTTATGCAATTAATGGGAAGAGCAGAAAAAAGACAGCTTGGCGTGGCAATAGGAAATAAAAAGCCTGAAATTATATTATGCAGCGATAATGGTGGTGTATTGCAAACACATGCTACTATAATATTAAGGAGGCTATAAATGAATACATTTTTACCAACACCTACTGCCGATACTAAATTTTTCTGGGAAGCCACACAAAATAAAGAATTAAAATTTCAAAAGTGCAGGAATTGTGGTCATGTAAGATGGCCTGCATCTATTGCATGTCCTGAATGTCACTCTTTTGACTTTGAATATGTGATTTCTAAAGGTATAGGTAAGATCTATAGTTTTGTTGTTTACAATGTAGCATTTCATGAAGCTTTTAAACAAAACCTTCCTTATGTAGTAGCAATAATAGAATTAGAAGAAGGACCTCATATCTTAAGTAATGTGATAACTAATAATCCTGCAGAATTAAGATGTGAAATGCCTGTAAAAATTATTTGGGAATCATATGAAAACTATAATATACCAAAATTTAAACCTTTTGAAAATTAAATTTTTATAGCAGACCAAAAAGGTCTGCTATATATATGTAAAGTAGGAGGGATAGACTAAATCGAAAAGTGATATTTATCTTTTAGTGTTTTGTATATTGTTTCACCAATGTAGCCAGGATTTTCTATGATATGAACACCTGCTTCTTTTAAAGCATTGTACTTTGATTCAACAGTGCCTTTCTTTCCCATTATAATTGCACCTGCATGTCCCATTCTTCTGCCTTTTGGAGCGCTTGCGCCTGCAACAAAAGCAAATACAGGTTTTGTAACATGAGCTTTGATGTATTCTGCAGCTTTTTCTTCTGCATCACCACCTATCTCACCTACTATCATTATGGCTTCTGTTTCAGGATCTTGTTCAAATCTTTCAAGCCAGAAGATATAGTCTGTGCCTACTATAGGGTCACCTCCTATACCAAGGCATGTAGATTGGCCAAGACCTACTTTTGATATTTGATCTGCTGTCTCATATAGCAGTGTACCGCTTCTTGAGATTATACCTATTGAGCCTCTTTTAAAGATATGACCTGGCATTATACCTATTTTTGAAGCATCCGGTGTTATAATACCTGGACAGTTTGGACCTATAAGTATTATGCCTTCTTTTTCAATTACCCTTTTTACCTTTACCATATCAAGCACAGGTATACCTTCTGTTATACATACAATAATCTTTATACCACTGCCTACTGCTTCTAGTATTGCATCTGCTGCAAATGGAGGTGGAACAAATATGAGGCTTACGTTTGGGTTTGTTTTTTGAACAGCTTCTTCTACAGTGTTAAATACAGGTATACCATCCACATCACTGCCGCCTTTGCCTGGTGTTACACCACCTACTACCTTTGTCCCGTAATCCCTGCAGGCTAGGGCATGGTATCTACCTTCTTTGCCTGTAATGCCTTGTACTATTACCCTGCTTGTTTTATATACAGCTATAGCCATATTTATTTCTCCTTCTTATTGGTTTCTTTTGTTGTTTGGTTTTCTTCTTTTTTTGGTTTTGTTATTTGAGTTATCATATGAGCAGCTTCTTTTATGTCCTGGGCTACAGAAAATGCAAGGCCACTGTTTTTTAGCATTTCCATACCTTCTTCTTTATTCATACCGGTAAGCCTTACTACTATTGGGACTTTTACTTCTACTGTCTTTAGGGCTTGCAATATGCCATTTGCCACTTTATCGCATCGCACAATACCGCCAAATATATTTATGAATATAGCTTTTACTTTTGGGTCTCTGGTTATTATCTCAAAGCCTTTTGCTATGGTATCTGGTGTAGCTTCACCACCTACATCAAGAAAGTTTGCCGGGTTTCCACCTGCAAATTTGATAACATCCATTGTAGCCATAGCAAGACCTGCACCGTTTACCATACAGCCTATATCACCATCAAGCTTGATAAAGTTTAAACCAGCAAAACGTGCTTCAAGCTCATCTGGGTCATATTCAGTTAAATCTCTCATCTTTGCTATTTCTTTTCTTCTAAAGATTGCATTGTCATCTATTTCTATCTTTGCATCAAGGGCTACCAAGTGGTTTGTATCTGTTACTACAAGCGGGTTCATCTCTAAAAGCGAGCAGTCTTTATCCATAAACAGTTTGTACAGGTTACTTACGATTCTTGATATTTCTTTTTCCTGTTCAACAAGGTCAAGATCGTACTTTAATCTTCTTATCTGGTATGGCAAAAAGCCTACCGCTGGATCTATCGGTATTTTTATGATGTCTTCCGGGTAGAGCTCACTTACCTCTTCTATACTCATACCACCCCTTTTTGAAGCAATAACCACTGGTTTTCCTATGGTTCTATCTATAGTAATAGAAAAGTAGAGTTCCCTTTTAATGCTTGATACTTTCTCTACAAGTAGTTTTCTAACCTTTACACCCTGAGGTCCAGTCTGTGCTGTTACAAGCGTTTTGCCAAATAATTCCTGAGCAATGTCTCTGGCTTCATCTGCAGTTTTAGCAATCTTTACACCACCTGCTTTGCCCCTGCCACCGGTTAGAACCTGTGCTTTTAATACAACAGGAAAACCCAGCTCCATTGCAACCATCCATGCATCGTAGGGAAAATATGCTACCCTGCCTTCTGGTATTGGTACTTCGTATTGACTCATAAGCTCTTTTGCCTGGTACTCGTGAAGCTTCATTTAAACCTCCAAAAAAA
>NZ_FMYU01000025.1:0-4068 GCF_900101285.1 Desulfurella multipotens | reverse complement strand
TTTTTGCTTTTCTTTTATGGATTTCTAATTCATATTCTTTTAGATATTTTAGGGTAAAGATGGGCTAACTCTTGCGCTCCCATTGGCTTTTGTCCGCCTGCGGGTTCTCTTTGATCTATTAACTCTTTGATGAAATTCATTTATCTGAAGTCTTTGTGCTTTCAACTCTTCACTTTTTCAATTTCATTTTTTACTTTCCTCTGTTATTTTTATTTCTTCATTTGTCAAATCATAAAGTTTATAAACCAGCTGGTCAATTTCTTTTTCAAGTTCTTTTACTTTTTTGAAACAGTATAGCTCCCATATATGTTTTAACATTCTCAATCTTAATATCTGGATAGTTGAGTTTGAAAGATTTGATAAGTCCATTCTCACTTAATGATGGATGTTTTTCAATAATAAAATTCAGAAAATTTTTGATCTTATCATCCTCCGAATAAACCATAAAGAAAGGTATTATTATATTGAAAAACATCTCCACTTTTCTTTGAAGTCCAATCCCGCCGAAGTTCATTATTTTCTTTACTGCATCTTTTGGGTCTCTATTATTTATCTCCGCTTTAATACGCTCTAAAAAGAAATTTACTATTCCTTTTTCAATTGTCTGCGATAGTAGAATTGATATTCCTTTAATTCTTTTCTCAGGAAAGTTTGCTGGTCTTATGCCTTTATAGTTCCAGACGGATTTATCCATCTTCAAAGAAAAATCAAAATCCTCTGGCAATCCTTCTTTATCATCTGTAAATCCTGCCCTGTATAAAAGGGCTTTTTCTATAATTTGCCTTTCCTTTAATTTCTTTATTTCAGCATAAGGAGTGATGAGTGCAAGCTCTAAGAAATTCACCTTATTATTGGGATATCCAAGGGAGAGCATAATTTCTCTGTAAAGTGCTTCATTAGGCAGAGCAATTTTTAAAAGGTTCTGCATCCTCTGTTTTTTCAGTTCAAGCCAGCGGTTGCCAAGTTGGTTCAGATTTAAATTTTTATTCTTTTCTTGTTGGTGCTTTGTCATATTCTCCTTGTGGTTCATAATGCCAAAAATTTATAGGTTGAGACGGATTAAAGGTTTTAAGGAAATCACAGGTATTTAAGCTGATTTTTATTTTGCATTCTTCACATTCTTTTTTTATAAGTTTAATAAGTTCAAATCTATTTTTAAAAGTTTTTCCGATATCCTCTGTTTCATCTGTTTTATCTAGAATATCAGGAAAAAGTAAATCTTGTGCTTCTCTTTCTTTTTTCTTTTTATAGCTTTTAAAATTATCTGCGTTTTCCCTTGAAAAACAAGCAATTCCAACAAATAAATCAGCTAATTGAATTAAAACCTGTTCTTCTGATTTTTGTTCTTTTACCTCAATGAAGTTAAACTGAAGTCTTTTCTCTCTAAAAAGTTTCAAGATATAAGGTTCATCCCTCGGATATTTTGTTCTATTAAGATAATCAACAATTTTCTTGTAATTGTATTCAGAATGTTCATCTGGGTAGAATCTACAATTAAATCTTTTCCATCTCTCTACAATATTCCTTAACAAATGAAAATACATTCTTTCTAAGTTTTCCTTGTCATCTCTACCTTGAATTAAATTGCGACTATCTTGTAAATCCCATATAATCACATCTATTCTTATCTCTCTTCTTGAAGCATAACCAACTGCCACAGAAATAAAATCTTTTGCACACTTTACCTTTGGTTGATGAGTTTTAACTTCGACAAACTTTAGTTCAGATAACCCATACAAATTTATCTTATTTTTTAGTTCTTCTTTTAATTTTTCCAAATTATTGCTCAATCCACTAATGGCACAGATTGATCTAAATCTCTGACTTTTACTTGCACTCTCATCTGTATATATATCTAAAATATCATTAAAACCTTCCATCCATCACACACTCTTTGCTTTTTCTAATCTTGTTTTTACAAGTTCGGCAACTGCAAAGTAGACCTCTTTTCGTTCTTCTTCTGTCAAGCCAAGAGCATCAAAAAACTTTTTATCTCATCCTTTGTTGAATTATAAAGTTTATACACCAGTTGGTAATTTCTTTTTCAAGTTCTTTTGCCTCATTCCCCTCTTTTAGAGGGATGTCTTCAACTACCTCGTCCGCTCTGACACCAGTTCAGCAAAATTTTTGAGGTTTCTTGATGCTTCAAAATCTGCTTGCATAACTTTTAAATACTTCCATTCCTGTCCTGTTTGTTTAGTTATATCTTCGCACCATCTTTTGATTGCATCATCTTTTCTATCAGTATCTTCATATTCTCTCCCCTTCGTTTCTATAATCCAGAAAACTTTTTTCTTACCAATCTTCTGAACAGCAATAAAATCAGGATAATAAAGCCTTATAGCTCCCCTTGAACTTAAATAATCAATGGAGAATTTATCAGCAAGAGCAGAAAATCTTTCTATATCATCAGCTTCATCAAGAAATCTTGCAAATTTTGCTTCAAAATCATTATAAACCGCAACGAAGTTGAATACCGTCTTTTTGCATCTTAAATGTTTCCTTCTCCAAGTAAAAGGCGGAATAGATGAAAGTTTGAAAGAATCTAATTTTACAACCTCTGTTTTTGTCTCAATAGAAATCTCTCCTGTTACTCTTGCTAATATATCAATAATTGCATCCTGAATTGAGATATCATTGAGGTTTTTTCTTAATTTTTCATTTTCAATATCTTTTATTCTTGTCTCAAAACATTTTTCAAGGATATATCTTTCAACTATAGGATACAAATTATTAAACTCACAAGTAAGCCGTGCTCTTTTCATAACCTCACGAACTATGTAAGAAACCAGTTCTCTACCAGAAGGCAAAGAAGTAACATCTATTGCAACTTGATGAACCTCTGTCTCTGTTACAGGAAACTCCATTTTTAAAAGAATTTTTTTCTCTTCTTCAAGCTTATCTGAAGAATAAAGTGATGGAATCTTCGATAGGTCTAATGTTTCTATTTTTTTATAGTTTCTTGAAAATCTGAACTCAGTGTGGGGAATTTCTATGTCATAAACCAGCCTTGATTTTTCGGGAGCAATTGTTATGGGGAGCGGTGGTGGGGTCTTTGTTGTATTAATTCCAACACCTTCTTTTTCAAGCTCACGGACAAAATTTTCAAACGCCTCTGTTCCCATTACCTCAAGTGTCTGGGTATGGTCAGGACTTATTCCACTCATCAATCTTAGTCCCCTTCCTACCGCCTGCTCAGGCAAAATCTGTGCTCTGGAAGTAAATGGTCTTAAGCCTAACACTATACTGACATTTTGAACATCCCACCCCTCTCTTAATATCAAATTGCTCACAATTATTTTAACTTTGTTATCTGGCTCATCGATTTTTCTTGCCAGTTCTCTCAATTTTGGAAGGTCCTTTTCAGTAATTTTTATTTCTGTTTCCCCCTCTCCCTTTGATTTTACATGGATTACCATTATCTCTTCTTCAGGATTCTTAAACCCTAAATCTTTTCTTTTTCTTATAGCTTCGGCAATCCTATCTGCGTAATCATTTTTCTCTGCCATAATAAATAAGACTGGCTTTTTGCCAACGGTTGAGTAAACTTCATAGTGTTCCTTCCAGCGCTCAAGCGAGGCGGTTATCCAATCACCATATTTCTGGATAACATTATCTTTTGATACATTTTCAGGGTCTTTTTTATCAATGCGATGAACTATCAAAGGAACCTTAACAATTCTATCTTCAATCGCCTGGGCGAGTGGATAGTCAACGATAATCCAGGGGTAATATGTCCCTGTTTGTGTCTTGGGAGTAGCAGAAAAGTCAAGCCAGAAGTCTATTCCATTCGGTAATGCCTTATGGATTGACATAAGTGTTTTATGCCACTGTAAATCTTCATCATGAACATGATGTGCCTCATCAGTTATTACCATCAAATTATCTAATTTTTTTATCTTGTCAATTAAGGCTTCAGGCGACTTTGTTAAGTCCTTTTGTGGCTTCCTTCCGAGAATGTCATCAACTATGCTTTCAGGTGTCCATTCCGTCCTCTTTGACTCATATAACTGTTGAATATTGTTAACAATAAGATTCCCCGATGGATTTAAAGGTGAATCATCCCCC
>NZ_FMYU01000017.1:0-22346 GCF_900101285.1 Desulfurella multipotens | reverse complement strand
ATTTCAACAACTGTTTTGATATTACTATCCTTTGAACCTCATTTGTACCTTCGTATATTTCTGTTATCTTTGCATCTCTATACATGCGCTCTATCTCGTATTCTGCAATATAGCCATAGCCACCATGAATCTGGAGCGCTTCTTTGGTTACATAGGTAGCGGTTTCTGATGCGTAAGCTTTTGCCATTGAAGATTTTATTATTAGATCATTGTAGCTTGCTCCGTTTTTTAGGTTATCCTTTATCCATGCAGACTCGTATACAAGTAGCTTTGCTGCTTCAATGTGCATTGCCATATCGGCAAGCTTAAACTGAATTGCCTGAAACTCACTCAATGTTTTTCCAAACTGCTTGCGCTCTTTGGCATACTCTAGGGCTCTCTCATATGCGCCTTCTGCTATACCAAGTGCCTGTGCAGCTATACCAATTCTACCACCATCTAAGCAATCCATTGCGATTTTGAAGCCTTCTCCTTCTTTGCCAAGCAGATTTTCTTTTGGTATCTTAACATTTTCTAAGGCAAAAACGGATGTATATGTGCCCCTTATGCCCATTTTGTCTTCATTTCTTTGAAGCTCCACACCTTCGGACTTCAAATCCAAAATAAATGCATCTATGCCTTTGTGGCGCAGTGATTTGTCATGTGTTGCAATTAATATACCAATATCCTTATAACCGCCATTTGTAACAAATATCTTATTGCCATTTGCTATGTAGTAGTCGCCTTCATTTTTGACCGTTGTGGATACATTTGCTGCATCTGAGCCTGCTTCAGGTTCGGTTAGCAAAATGCAGCCAATCTTTTGGCCACTTGCAAGAGGTATTAAGTATTTTTCTTTTTGCTCTTTAGTGCCAAACTCGTATATAGGGTTTGCACAAAGCGATGTGTGTGCGCTTATCAGCACACCGGTTGATGCACACACTTTAGAGATTTCCTCTACGGTTATTGCGTATGATAAAAAAGACAAACCAGCGCCACCGTACTCTTGAGGAATATAGACCCCAAAAAGACCAAGTTCTGCTAAACCCTTTATTATTGAATCTGGTATCTTGTGGTTTTTGTCAATGTCTGATGCTATGGGTTTTAGCTCTTTTTGTGCAAAGCTTCTTACGGTATCTTGAACCATTTTTTCTTCATCTGTTAATTGAAAGTTCATATTATCCTCCTGTATAATTTGGTTTTCTTTTTTCTACAAATGCACTTAAGCCTTCTTTGGCATCGTTACTTGAAAATACCACGCCAAATAAACTTGCTTCATACCTTAGACCATCTTCTTTTGTTAGATTAAAACCATCAACTATTGCCCTTTTTGCAAGAGCTATTGCCAAAGGTGCATTTTTTTGGATTTGCTCAGATAAGGCTTTTCCTGCCTGGAGCAGCTCTTCTTTGCTTTGATAAACTTCACTAACTATGCCAACTTCTTTTGCTTTTGAAGCATCTATCATCTTTGCACTAAAAATTAGCTCTTTAGCCAATGATTTTCCTATCAGACGAGATAGGTTTTGCGTACCGCCAAAGCCAGGTATTATACCAAGGCCTACTTCTGGAAAACCAAATTTAGCATTGCTTTGAGCAAGTATAATATCGCATGACAAAGCAACTTCAAAACCACCACCTAACGCATAACCGTTTACACATGCAATAAAAGGCTTACCTGAAGTTTCCATTAAATGAAGCGTTTCCTGGCCTAGCCTTGCAAACTCAAGTGCTTGATTTGGCGTTAGCTTTTGCATGTATTCTATATCTGCACCTGCTACAAATGCTTTTTCACCTGAGCCAGTGATAATTACGCATTTAATCGTTTTATCCTGATCTACTTTTAAGATTGTTTCTTTTAGCTCATTTATCGTATCTATGTTTAGAGCATTAAGCTTATCGGGTCTGTTTATTGTTATGTAGCCTGTGCCGTTTTGTGATTCAAACAGTATATTCATAGATCCCCCTTATTTTTTTGTATAATCGTAGAAGCCTTTGCCGCTTTTTCTGCCCAGATAGCCTGCTTCTACCATTTTTACAAGCAAAGGACATGGTCTGTACTTTGAGTCTTTAAAACCTTCATACAGTACATTCTGTATGGCAAGTACTGTATCCAATCCGATAAAGTCTGCCAGTACAAATGGTCCCATCGGCTGGTTTGTGCCAAGCTTCATAGCCTTATCTATATCTTCAATGGAAGCTATACCTTCATAGTAAGCATATATTGCTTCATTAATCATGGGTATAAGCACACGGTTTACGATAAAGCCTGGATAATCCTTTGATAAAGCCGGGTTTTTGCCAAGTGATTTTGCTAGGTCAAGTACAGTGTTATAGGTATCTTGGCTTGTTGCAATACCCCTTATTACCTCTACAAGTTCCATAACAGGCACAGGATTCATAAAGTGCATACCAATTACCTTATCTGGCCTTTTAGTTTGAAAACCAAGTTTTGTGATGGATATGGAAGAAGTGTTAGAAGCAATTATTGAGCCTTCTTTGACTATAGAATCTAGCTTAGAAAAAAGATCTAACTTTAAAGCCTCGTTTTCCGGTGATGCTTCAATACAAAAATCCACATCTGAAACATCATTTAAGTTTGTAGTGGTTTTTATGTTTTTTAGAGTTGATTCTATCTGGCTTTCCTGTATGGTATTTTTTTTAGCCTGCCTTTTTAAGTTTTCTTCTATTGTTTTTAGTGCTTTGTCAAGCTGGGTTTGAGCTATATCATATAGCACGACAGAATAGTTATGCAAAGCAAATACATGGGCTATCCCATTTCCCATCTGGCCTGCGCCTACAACGCCTACTTTATTAATCATTTTATCCTCCTTAAACATTTTCAAATATCGCTGCTACTGCTTCACCACCACCTATGCAAAGTGTGGCACAAAACAAATAATTTTAAAAAAACATAAAAATAATTTCCAAAAAATTAGCGGATTCTCTTTTTCGAGAAAATCCGCTTTAAAAATGTCCGTTAGTAATTCTCCTTAAAAAATTTTGATTTAACTAATTTTATTTAAGGTAAATGATAACCTATAGCCGAACATAATGAATAAATAAAAAATAGTATTCCATCAATTGCTGAAAATCCACCTGCTATCTTTCCTAATGAGTGTTTTTCTGTATAACTTGCTAAAGCTAATAAAAGAGTGATAGGTACTAACAAGCCGAACATAACAGTCAAAAACAAAGCGCCTTTGCTGGCTAAATAAATTGTAGCTCCAGTAAAGTAAAAAGAAGTTAATAAAACTGCATGATAAGTAACTACTCTATTTGTTCCATTTAAGAGACCAAAAGCCAATGCCCACAATAAAAATACAAATGCTGCTGCTGATGTTGCTCCAAAGATATTTCCACTTGCAATCACAAACATCATAGCTATGGTTTCCATTATAGCAGCAGTTAACAAAATATACCCAAAATCCTTTACATCATGGCGTTTGCTGACCCCAAGATCCATCATACCAATTACCCATAAAACAACCGCAGCTTCCCATAAAAGTGTGTTCATTGCCACATGTCCAGCATGCTCAATCAAATGTTCCATAAAAAACACCTCCTAAAGATATTAATTTTTTAACAAAAAATCCCAACTTCGTTTTCTTTTCTCTTTGTAACAAAATCTTCCATTCTTTTTCTCGCATTTGAGTCTAAAGAAAACATAGTTAATACATTAATCAACTCAATAAATTTGGATTTATCTTTGTGAGTGTTTGACCATTTCTTAATAAACTGGACTGAATGCGTGGCATTAGAAATAATTTTCCAGGCAATTTCTAAAGTTTTATTTCTTAAATCATCTTTCTCTGCTATACAATCTACTAAACCAATTCTTTGAGCCTCATATACATCAATCGCCTCACCTATCAACGAAAGCCTATTGATTTGTTTTATTCCAAGAATTGTATAGCCAAATGACAATGCTGCGGGCGGTATTAAACCTAATTTTGCTTCTGATAAAGCAAATTTAGATTCTTTAGTCGCAATTACGACATCCATTAATAAAAGTATTTCAAAACCACCACCATAAGCTAAGCCATTAACCATTCCTATCATAGGCTTTTCAATTTCAAGTAGTGATTCAAAAACTTTTAAAAGTGTGTTAAAAAAATTGTCTGCTTCTTCTTTATTTTTTAATTCATACGTGGCTTTAATATCATCACCTGCACTAAACGCTCTACCTACACCAGAAACAACAACCACACCTGTTTTACTATTTTTGGCTAATTCTACAGTTTCGTAAAATTCTTCCCACATATCCTTTGTAAATGCGTTGAGTTTTTCGGGTCTATTTAGTTGAATCCAACTAATACTGTTTTCTTCAGTATAAATGATGTTTGTAAAATCAGGCATTATTTGCTCCTTTTCTACTTAATTTCTAGTAGTTCTTTTACAAATGACTTTTTTTCATCTACATTTGCTAATCTTTGTATAAATATGTTCGGAGTAATAGGAGAACCGCCACCATGGATAGCTCCTGCTAAATGTGGGCCAGCTATCCAATACTCAACAAATTTTATTAGTTTCATTCTTTCTTCTGTAGTAACAGAATCACTTCCTTTTAAATAATGCTCTATATACTTGCCAATTTCTGGATTTTTTAGATCTTCCTCGGAAGGTGCCGTAACACATACACCACCAGTAATATCTGCAAGATTTATCGCTGCTTGCGCTATGGCTGGTAAACCTAGGGTTTTTGATACATTAGAATACAAAGCATTTGGCAAATATACACCTGATTTCGTTTTTATTCCTTCATATCCCGCCGCTAAACCACAAGCATAACAACTTTCTTGACCCTTTACTATATCAGTAATTTTATTTACTATATGGGACGCATTTTGGATGCCATTGTACTCTGACATCAGCTTTGCAGCTCCAACCATAGTATCTATAAAACCTGCTTTGCAACCTGAACCTACATATCTATGAATATCAGTAAAATTACTTACCAATGAACCAGCAAAATTATATTCCTCGCACATAAATACTCTATCCCACGGCACAAATACATTATCAAATATGACTAAAAAAGTTCCTCTGTCTCCATATGGATTACCAGATTCCCAGCCGGGGGTTTCTCTTTTTTTAGCTTCATATGCATTATTTTGCAAAACATACGTTACACCTTCCGTGCCAGATTCAATAGCAAAAGCAACAGCATAAGCCTTATCAGATTCTTTTAATGCTATCGTTGGCATAACAACGGTTTCATCTACGACCAACGCTCCAGATTGACAAATTTTGGCACCTTTTACTACTATACCATCAGTTTTTTTCTCTAAAATTTTTAAATACATATCATCTTGTTGGCTTGGACTTTTAGACCTATCGCCCCTTACATCGGTTAGCGCTCCTGATACGGCTAAATCGTTTTGTTGTACATACTTGATATAATCTAATAACCTATTATGATATGTAGTTTTTAAAGTTTCATCCATATCATAGGTAGTTACATATAAGGCATTTAAAATATCACAACCCACGCAACGGTAATTGCAGGTTGCTAACTTTTGACTTAAAAGCCTTGCTAATTTAATGCGTTTTATAAGATCTTCTTTTTCCGTATAAATATGCAAAAATCTATTAATTGGTTCATTAACAAATTGTGAATTTGCAACCATCAAATCTTTAAATTCCTCTTTTAAAGCTAAATCATATGTTAAACCAATTGAGTCAATCATTGGTTTAATGTTGGGATGTTCAACAAAATTATCTATTTTTTTCCCATTAATATAAAGAGCTGGCTTTTTTTTGGAAATTCTTTTTACATATTCTTGCTTCGAAGATAGCATACACCCTCCTTTCTTTTTAACTTTTTTACCTTTTATTTTTTAATTTTTTATATTAATTTTTTAACACAAAAATCTAAACTATTAACTGTTGGGGTTCGCTACTCCTTTTGGTGCAATAACCAAATCCATATAACCGTGTTTATGGTCTTTTAATTCATTTGCACTAGGATATCTTCTATCTGGAGACACATCAAACATCCAGTGTTTTGTTTTAATACCTAATTTTGCCGCTTCTTTTTCTAATTCTTCTCTATCATCTGGATGAGCAATACTAATTAATTTTCTGGCTTTTTCTGCATCTGTACAAGCCATAAGGTTTACTATCCCATATTCTGTGGCAACATAGTTAACAAATTGCGATGGAACATCTACAACATCTCCTCTATCAAGCATTCCAACAATACGTGATTTTCCATCTGGTGTTCTAGAAGTTGCCGCAAGCACTGTTCTTCCACCTCTGGATAATTGCCCCCCTACTGTAAATTGAAATTGCCCACCAGTGTTAGATATAGGCCTGCCACCAACACAACTTGAAACAACCTGACCCCTGATATCAATCTTTGCAAAGCTCATTATCCCAATAAAATTATCGACCATAGATAATGTTAAAAAGTTATTTGTGTAATTTATATCATAAGCAGCAAACATTGGATTATGGTGCATCCATTCAAAATATCTTTCAGGAATAAACGGTACGGCATAAGCCCAAGCGCATCTTCCTTGATCTATAGATTTTTGAGAATTATCAATCTTTCCTTTTTCTATTAACGTAAAAGCCCATTCTCCTATCATTTCTGTATGCACGCCAAGATGTTTTAAATCAGAATCAGATATAGCTAAAACAACAGCTGTTGGTAAAGAACCAATTCCTACCTGCAAAACATCACCATTTCGCATTATTGATAGGATATGTTCAGCTATTTTTTTATCTGTCTCAGATGGAATTATATTGCGTTCGTCAAGGCGTGGATATTGAAAATCAGGATCTGATAAATCTACCTCAATAAAATAATCCACATCATCAATATGTAAATTAACATTTCTACCTGGTTCACACCATGCATGATCTTCTCTTATTTCACATACAAATTTTTTACAAGTTTTAGCTGTTATCATAAAATTTGATACACCATAACTTCCATTTACATAGCTCCCTTCAGGTTTTGCAATTGTAGCAATTCCCCAATCAGCTACTCGTTGCGATTTTTCTTTTCTGTAAAATCTTGCAAATTGGTAATTCATATGCATTGCCCATCCCCACTGGTACCAATCAAACCCCTGCCAGCCTTGTTTTATCGCATCTTTTGTACCTTTATGGATAAATCCCTGATGCTGGATATGATATTTACCTTCTTTATCGTATCTAAGACCAAAATCTGTACCTAAAAATGCATTATCAACTGCCCACATTTCAATATTTTGTAATTTATCTGGACCATCACCTAATCTCTGAAATATAGCTTTTCTCGGAGCCACAGCATCTGTTCCAACCATACACCCATAAATCCAATCACCAGATTTAACCATACTGGCAAACTTTTCTGCTGTGATTGTCTTGTTTCTAATTTTCTGCATCACAGGATTGCTCTGTACCAATGATCCGTTTTTAAAATCAGAAAAGTTACTCATACAAAACCTCCTATTTTAAATTTTTATTTCTTCGATTAATTCAATTAATACTCCGTGAAATGAAGATGGGTGAATAAATATATAACGTATGGCACCATTAAAAGGAGGAAGCTTATTTACTTCTATTGGTTGCTGTGGTATTAGTTTGATATTATTCTTTTGTAATTTTTCTATTAATGCATCTAAATTTTTTACTTTTAATGCGATATGATTTAATCCTTCTCCTCTTTTTTGTATAAACTTGGCAACAACACCATCGGGGTAAGTAGATTCAATAAATTGTAATTGTGTGTCACCAATTTTTGCAGATTTTACAAATAATTTTTCATCTGGCAATTCCCACTCATAATCAAAATCAATTCCAAACAGCATAGTAAACTCTTCAGCGGTTTTTTTTGCGTCTTCTACTGCTATGGCCACTTCTTCTAAACCAACTAAATATTCACTCATTTCAATCCTCCTTTGGTTCAATTTCAACCAATAATTCAAGAGGCCCAACCTGAGCTCCTTTCTCAATATAAATTTTTTTTATGTAACCATTAACACTGCTTTTAAGTTCATTTAGAACTTTCATAGATTCTAAAACAACAACTGTATCGCCTTTTTTTACTATATCATTTTCCATAAATTTAATTTCTTTTATTATACCAGGCATTGGAGATTTAATATTATTTTCTATCACTTCATGACTTGAAAGTGTTTCATTTTCTGATATTTCTTCTATTATAAATTCTTCATCTTCCGCCCATATAACTATTTTATTTTTCGCTTTATAAACATCTAGAACAATTGCAGTATTGTCTTCGATATTTAGTACTAAATAATCATTCCCGTATCTAAAAACCTGAAAAGGTAAACTTAAATCTTGATAAGATAATAAATATGAATCGCCTTTTCTTAATAATTCATATTCTATAGATTCATTATTAACTTTTATGTTCATTTTACCCCCTCCATGATCCTATCATTTCCCAACAAGACGGCAAAGTAGCTTCGCCAGAAAATGTTACATCTGATACATTTTGTTTTAAATATTCAAATAGAACTAATGCTTCTTTTAAATAATTAGAACTTTGCTTTTGACCAAATACCTCATTTTTGTAAATATTTAAAAATTGTGTATTATAATCACCTTCTATAAATTTTTTATGTTTGAAAATATTTTTTAAAAGAGGAATCGTAGTTTTAATGGGTGCAATATGATATTCTGATAAGGCTCTATACATCTTTTTTATTGCCATCATTCTATTTGGAGCTTTTACAATCAATTTAGCTATTAATGGATCATAATGTATTAATACTTCTGAACCTTCAAAAAATCCAGAATCCACTCTAATACCGAAACCTGCAGGTTCCCTATAATGTTCTATTTTTCCAATAGAAGGCATAAAATTATTATCTGTATCTTCGGAATAAATTCGAGACTCTATGGCGTGCCCATTTATACGATTGTTAAGTTCATCTTGAGATAACTCAATAGGTTTTTCTTCTGCAATATCAATTTGGGAAGCTATTAAATCAAATCCACTAATCTCTTCTGTTACAGGATGTTCAACTTGAATCCTGGCATTAACTTCAAGAAAATAAAAATTTTTACTTTTTTTATCATAGATAAATTCAACAGTTCCAGCATTATGATAGCCGGCTTTTTTTGTAACAAGTAAAGCAGCTTCGCCCATCTTTTTGGCTGTCTGTCTATCGATAGTTGGAGATGGACTTTCCTCGATAATTTTTTGATATCTTCTTTGTACAGAACATTCTCTTTCAGGAAAATATAAACCATTACCAAATTTATCAATTAAAAATTGTATTTCTATATGATGGGCATCTTCTATGTATTTTTCGATATATACGGTTGGATCAGCAAATGCAGCTTTTGCCTCTTCTCTGGCAACTTTTATTGCATCTTCTAAGTCTTTATCGTCATAAACAATTCTCATTCCTTTTCCGCCACCACCTGCAGATGCTTTTATTAAGACTGGATAACCTATCTCATTTGCTAATTTATGGGCCTGCTCAATTGATTCTATAGTCCCACCTGGAGTCGTCGGTATGCCAGCCGATTGTGCTATAATTCTAGAATTAATTTTATCCCCTAAATTTTTCATGCATTCGCTTGGAGGACCAATCCATATTAAACCATTTTCTTGAACCATTTTGGCAAAAACGGGATTTTCAGCCAAAAAACCATAACCAGGATGAACAGCATCACAATTGGCTTCTTTAGCTGTATGAATAATTTTTTCCATATTAAGATAACTTTTTATTGCCTCAGATTCACCTATATTATAAGCTTTATCAGCAAAAGAAATATGTTTAGATAACTTATCTGCTTCAGAATAAACACCAATGGCCTCAATTCCAAGTAACTTTAATGTTTTCATTATCCTTATAGCAATTTCTCCTCTATTGGCCACAAGGACCCTTTTAATCTTTCTCATAGCTCACATCCTAAATATTCCAAATTTTACATCTTCAATTTGTTTGTTAAGTGTTACCTCTAACGCGAGCATTAAGTACTCTCTTGTTTTTTTTGGATCTATAATCCCATCATCCCACAATCTTGCGCTTGAATAAAGCGCACTTGACTTTTCTTCATATTCTTGAAGTATAGGTTTTCTTATAGCTTCAATCTCTTCTTGGGTAAGTTTTTTTCCTTCTCTTTCAAGTTGTGCAAGTTTGATACTTGATAATACATCAGCAGCTTGCTGAGGGCCCATTACAGCAATTTTTGCATTGGGCCACATCCATAAAAACCTTGGGTTATAACCTCTTCCTGCCATAGCATAATTTCCTGCTCCATAAGAATTGCCTATTATTATTGTAATTTTAGGTACATTGGTAGTTGAAATAGCTGTAATCCATTTTGCACCATCTTTTGCCATTCCCTGATGTTCATATTTTTTACCGATTATAAATCCAGTTATGTTTTGTAGAAAAATTAGTGGTACTTTTCTTAAACTACATAATTCTACAAAATGTGCGGCTTTCTGAGATGACTCAGGAAATATTATTCCATTATTTCCGATAATCCCAACTAAATATCCTCCAATTCTAGCAAAACCAGTTACTAATGTTTGTCCGTATAATGGTTTAAATTCTTCAAATTCACTATTATCTACAATGCGTGCTATAATTTCACGTACATCAAAAGGTATACTTAGATCTTCTGGTAATATACCGTATATCTCGTCAGGATCATATAAAGGATCTTGTGGTGTAGACCTATCTAATTTAAATTTTTCTTGCTTAGGTAAATGAGCAAAAATTTCTCTAGCTTTTTTTAGAGCTTCTTCTTCATTGTTTGCAAGATAATCTGCTACACCAGAAATACGCGTATGTACATCAGCGCCACCCAAATTTTCTGCATCTATTTCTTCACCTGTAGCTGCTTTTACTAAAGGTGGACCACCTATAAATATTGCACTTTGATTTTTAACCATAATAACCTGGTCGCACATGGCAGGAACATAAGCTCCACCAGCAGTACCAAGACCTGTAACAACAGCCACCTGTAATAATCCCATACTACTCATAATTGCTTGATTATAAAAGAAATTTCCAAAATGCTCTTTGTCTGGATATACTTCATCCTGCATAGGAAGAAAAACTCCGCCAGAATCAACCAGATAAAGGCAATGTAATCTATTTTCTCTTGCTATAGTTTGAGCTCGGATATGCTTTTTAATTGTCATAGGGTAATAAGTCCCAGCCTTTACAGTTTGATCATTTGCAATAATCATTACCTCTTTTCCACTTATTTTACCTATTCCTGTAACTATTCCACCACATGGTGCCTCATTGTTATACATATTGTAACCTACAAATGGACCAATTTCTAAAAAAGGTGAATTTTTATCTATTACCTTTTCTATTCGTTCTCTACAAAATAATTTTCCTCTTTTTTTATTTACTTCATGTGCTTTTTCAGGCCCACCTTTTGCCAATTCTTCTCTAATCTGATTTATTTCTTCAACTTTCTTTTTATTAAATTCGTATCTTTTTTTAAATTCTTCTGAGTTAGTATTAATATTGGACATAATTTTAGCCATTTGTTTCCTCCAATTCGTTGATTAAAGCCATTGCAAAATCTTTCCAATCAGCAACGATATTGTATCGAGCTCGTTTAAATATAGGTGCTTCTTCGTCTTTATTTATAGCAACTACACATTTTACATTTTTTATGCCCGATAAATGTTGAGTAGCTCCACTTATGCCAAAAGCAAAATATAAGCTTGCTGATAACATAGCACCTGATTGACCAATTTGATATTGGTGAGATATCCAACCATTATCAACTGCTGCCCTTGATGCTCCTACTACCCCTCCAAATAATTTTGCTATTCTTTCTAGAATAGCAAAACCTTCTTTTGAGCCTATACCTCTTCCTCCACCTATTACAATCTTTGCTTTATCTAATTCAACTTCTTTTTCTATCTTTTCTTCTTTGACAATTTCTATATTGTCTTTTTTGCATTCTAACCACTCAATTTCCATCAATTGGTTTGTTGTTAGTTGTTCGAAATATTTTTCTTTTAAAATTAAAACCAATGGAAGATGCTCCGGTTTGTAATCAATAACAGCTTTATCGCCATAAGCACTATGTGAAAAAATAAACTCATCATATTTAATTTCACTAACACCAAAAACACATGATGCACTAAGTTTTAGTGTTAAAATTCCTCCAATATGAGCACCTACTGTACCATTCGTTAAAATAACATCATATTTTGATGCAAGTGGCAAAATGGTTTCAATTGAATTCGGCGGTATATTATTGATTCCATATGCTTTTTTTACATCTATTTCTAATTCTTTTTTGTTTGTAAAAACTATAGCATCAATGTTATCACTAAATTTTTTTGCAACAAAATTTAACTCACCTAACCTATCTTT
The DNA here is from genome assembly GCF_900101285.1 of Desulfurella multipotens. Classification (NCBI taxonomy): domain Bacteria; kingdom Pseudomonadati; phylum Campylobacterota; class Desulfurellia; order Desulfurellales; family Desulfurellaceae; genus Desulfurella; species Desulfurella multipotens. Next base: position 10,044 of record NZ_FMYU01000017.1, on the reverse strand, counting down.
GTCATCATCACTTATTATTAACACATTTTTTATAATCATAAGCAATGCTCCTTCTTTAGATTTTCTAATAGTAGTTTAGCTGTAAAAGATAGATCATCGTTAGGCAATGTTTCGTTAATATACTCATATTTTGGGATCTTTGCAGACAATTCCTGCGCCCAATTAAATTTTTCGAAATTAATTTCTTCTTCTGTTATTAATGGTTTTGTTTTACTTTTCATAATTTCTTTTAAGTTAGGAATTCTTGGCAAATTACATGGGGCATCAGTTATTGAAGCCACAAATTTTTCTTTTATAAGTAAGTGTAAATTCTTATTATCCAGTTGTTGAACACATAAAAAAGATTTACCATTAGACTCAGATGAAATTGATACGATATAAGGTAAGTAAATACGATTAAGTATTCCTGCCACTAAAGGTGGAACCATTTCTCTTTCTAAATCCGACGATACTCTTCCAAGAATGACTATCTCAATATTATATTTTTCAATTATATTGGCTAGGTTATAAGCCGTCTGAAATGGATCATCGTTGCTAGACTCAATTATTATAAGCTCGTCTGCACCCATTGAAAGAGCTTTTTTTAAGGTTGATACGTATTCTTTTTTAGTATAGCTAATTGCATAAAGTTTACTTTCTAATTTTGATCTTAGTTGAAGCCCAACCTCAAGTGCATGTTCATCGTACAATCCTAAAACATATTTATAATCACCTGACATTCTGTTGCCTTGTAAATAAAATTTTTCAGCCGGGACTTCATAGTCTGGCACTGCCTTTATACATACACCAATATTTATCATCCTACCTCCTCATTTATTTTTCCACTGAGGTTTTTGTTTATTTAAAAATGACTCAATACCTATTTTTAAATCTTGTGCAGAAAAGTTAACTATTCTTAACAAAGATAAATACTCACTTTCACAAGAGGAGGGGTTGTGAGAAACATTTATCATATCCATTAGTAGTTTTAAAATTAAAGGGCTTTTTTGAGCAATTTGGCTCGCAATTTCTTTCGCTTTTTTTAAAGGATTTTCATCAATAAAGTGAACTAAACCAATTCTATAAGCTTCTTGAGAGCTAATAGTTTTGCCCATAAGAGTCAGTAAGATAGCCTCTCTTTCGCCAACTGCTCTCTTAACATATGGAAATATAACATAAGGCAGTATACCTAAATTAATTTCGGTTAAACCAAAACGCGTATCAGGATGCGAAACAACTATATGAGCATTTGCAACTAAACCAAAACCACCCCCCAAAGCATATCCAGATACTGCTGCAATTAAAGGTTTTTTCAGTATATCAACTATCCTCAAAACATCTACATTAATATTTTTCTTTGAATAATGTTCTAATGCTGTTAATTCAACACCTTCTGCAAATTCTTTAATATCGCCGCCAGCACAAAAAACATCTCCTGCTGATGTTAGTATAACTACATATATAGATTCGTCTTCAGCTAATTTTTTGATACTTTCAAGTAATTCGGATGATAAAGATTCATCTAACGCATTTTTTTTATCTAAATTATTCATATATACAACCGCTATATTACCTTCTTTTTCAATCAATACTTTACTCATTTTAACCTCTAAAAAGGTAAAGGGGAAACCCCCAAACCTTAATCTTCAACTATAGCTTTTGGACCATAAATTATAATTCCAGCTTTACCTTCAACAAATAATCTCCTAAATACTACACTTACTTTTTTACCGATCTCTATATTGTTAAAATCGGTATCGACAATTTGTAACATTAATCTAGCTCCGTTTGTAAGTTCTACTATAGCTACAGCATAAGGTGAAAAATCTTCAAAACCCTCGGGTGCTGAATAAATAACAGTGTAAGTAAGAATTTTACCTTCTCTTGGAAGATCAATAATTTCAATATTCTCCGAGTGACATTTTGGACATACTTTTCTGGCAGGATACATTGTGTAACCACAATCTTTACACTTACCACCTTTTAACATATATCTTTGTGGTTTTTCTCTCCAATTTCTCGGTATAGTTAACATTAAATCACCTCCAAAATTGTAACTGTAACAGTGGCACCAGAACCACCTAAATTATGGGCCAATCCTACTTTTGCGTTATTAACCTGGAGATCTTTAGCTTGACCTCTTAATTGTTCTACAAGATTCACAATTTGTGCAATACCAGTTGCACCAACCGGGTGCCCTTTACCTTTTAAACCCCCGCTTGGGTTTACAGGAATTTTTCCATCAATCTCTGTTAGACCGTCTTCTGTAGCTTTTGCACCTTTACCTTTTTCAAAAAAACCTAAATCTTCTATTGCACATATTTCTGCGATAGTAAAACAGTCATGTACCTCAGCAACATTTATATCTTGAGGTGATTTACCAGCCATTTGATAAGCTTTTTTTGCAGCTTCTATTGTAGCTTGAAATGTAACAAAATCATTTCTTTGAGCTAAAGCAATTGTATCTGTTGCCTGGGCTATACCAGAAATTTTAATAGGTTTATCAGAATTTGAAAGCTTTTTTGCTTTCTCTAATGGCATTAAAACTACGCTTGCTGCCCCATCAGTCATTGGAGAACAATCATACAATCCAAGAGGATCTGCTATTATTGAAGCATTCAAAACATCATCAATTGTGATTATGTTGTGAAATTGTGCTTTTGGATTTTTTGAAGCGTTCTTATGATTTTTTACAGCAACTGCTGCAAGTTGTTTTCTTGTAGCATTGAAATCATGCATGTATTTTTTTGCTACCAATGCAAATAAGCCAGGAAAAGTAACGCCTTGATAACCCTCATACTCTCTATCAGCAGCCATAGATAATGAATAAACACCCTGAGAAGTTACAACATCGGTCATTTTTTCAACACCCGTGACAAGCACTACATCAGACATTCCTGATGCTACTTCCATATAAGCATGTCTTAAAGCCACTCCACCCGAAGCACAAGCATTTTCTATCCTAGTGGATGGTATATGTAAAAATCCTAAATAATCAGCTAAAATTGCAGCCATATGCTCTTGTTCTACAAATGTACCGCCACTAAAGTTTCCCAAATAAATAGAGTCTATTTTATCAACCCCAGAGCTTTTTATTGCTTCTAAGCTAGCTTCAACAGCCAGATCTCTCCAGGACTTCTCCCATAAATATCCAAAATTTGTTATTCCAATCCCTACTACGGCTACATCTCTCATTATTAATCCTCCCTCATTTTAATTTTACCTCTAAGAAAAGCATAAGTTGCATAATTTACATACTGTTTTCTATCAGCATAGTACTTCAAAAGAGGCGCATTATTTCGCACTTTTTCAAGTCTTTCTGTTACCCTAAATATAAAGGAATCGCTTCCAGCCCCAGAGCCAAATGAAGTCACTAGAATTATATCGTTAGCTTTGGCAATATCTAAAACAGAAGCTAAACCCAATAATGAACAGCCTGAATATGTATTGCCAATGTAAGGAGCAACCCATCCTGGTTCAAACTGTTCTTTTGTAAATCCTAGCATCTTTGATGCTCTTAAAGGAAAAGCTCCATTTGGCTGATGAAAAACGCAATACGTAATGTCCTTTGGTGTCATTTTCGCTTTTTCCATAACTCCTTTGGCAGAATTTAAGGTATGATGAAAATATGCTGGAGCACCAGTAAATGGACCGGTGTGAGTAGGATAGGATTGACCATCTCTTCTCCAAAAGTCTGGTGTATCTGTGGTATATGAATATGTGGCAATAACCTCAGCTATAACATTATCATTTCCCATTATAAATGCCGCTCCACCTGCAGCTGCTGTATATTCCAATGGGTCTTTAGGGGCACCTTGAGAAGTATCCGAGCCAATACCAAGTCCATATTTAATTTCACCCGATTTTACTAAACCATAAACCACAAAAACAGTTTCACTGCCAGCTTTGCAGGCAAACTCATAATCAGCCACATGAACAGCTGGAGTTATACCTAATGCATCAGCTACAATTGTTGCGGATGGTTTAACTGCATACGGTTTTGATTCAGAGCCAATATACACGGCTCCTATTTCCTGTGGATCAATTTCAGCTCGCTTTAAAGCATTTCTAGCTGCTTCATAAGCTATAGTTACTGAATCTTCATCTTTTGCAGGAACTGTTTTTTCCCTTACTAATAAACCATTTTTGAGAGTTTCTGCATTTTCTCCCCATTGAGCGGCAATTTCTTCTACTTTAATCCTGCGTTTAGGAACATAACACCCATATCCTACGATACCTGTCATAACTAAAACCTCCTTAAACTTAAAATCTTATAAATCTGTAAAGCCTTCTTCTATACGTCTTGCAAGCAAAATCTTCATCATTTCTGTTGTTCCGGCACCAATATCATAAAGTTTTGCATCTCTCCAATACATCTGAACGCGATAATCAGTTGTATAACCATAACCACCAAGAATTTGGATTGCTTCTTCTGCTGATTTTACTGCAGCTTGAGCTGATGTCATTTTAACCAAAGCAGTTGCTGCTCTCAATTTCTTTGAACCTGGATTTTTTCTCCATGCTTCAGCTAATTGATATAGATAAAGTCTATTCAATTCAAGTTGAGCTAACATATAACCAAGTTTTTCTTGAATAAGTTGGTAATTTATAATAGGCTGGTTAAATTGTATTCTTTCTTTGGCATATTTTGACGCAATATCTAAAGAGCCTTTAATCATACCTAGATTACTGCCTGACAAACCAATTCTTTCTACATCTAAACCTTCCATCATAATATGAACTCCCTCTCCTTCAGCTCGTAAGATATTTTCTTCAGGTACTTCTGTGTCATTAAAAGTTACAAAACCTGTAGGAGAAGCTCTCATTCCCATTTTATGCATTTTTTCTACAGAAATATTTCCAAAATCTTTTTCTACTATAAAAGCAGAAACTCCTCTTTTAGGATCATCTGAAGTTTTTGCGTAAACTACAAAAATATCTGCAACAGGACCATTAGTTATAAAAATTTTGCTTCCTCGTAATATATATCTATCACCTTTTTTAATAGCTCTTGTTCTAGGATGTGCAGCATCTGAGCCTATTTCTGGTTCTGTTATGCATATGGCAGCTACTTTATCTCCGGCAGCTATAGGTGGAATATATTTTTCTTTTTGTTGTTTGTTGCCAGCTCTATTAATAACATTGCCTGCAAGTATAGCATGAGCTCCTAATGTCATAGCAATTGCAGGTGAATATACAGACATTTCTTCATGTATTACAACGCTTGTTAATAAATCATCGCCTAATCCACCCAGATCACTATCTAACATCATCCCTGTAAGACCAATGTCACCCATTTTTTTCCATAGTTCAGGTGGCATATACTCTTGTTGATCCCATACCAATGTGTCTTTAAATTCACGTTCACAAAAATCTCTTACAGTATTAGCAAATTCAACCACTTCCTCACGTAATCCTAACTTCGAAATAAGCATTTTTACCTCCTAAACTTTTAGTTTCTCTACTAATTAATATAAGCAAAAACTGTTCCATATTTTAATTTATTATTATTTATTAATTTTTATTTTAGATTATTTTTAAAAAATGTTATTTTATAAATATTTTTTTACTAATTAATATAAACCTTTTAAAGCCTAAATATGTAAAATTATTAGATATATTTTAAATTTATTAAATTAATATAGGACTCATAGAATTGGTATGCTTAATAATTTAATGTTATCTAAATAGCATAATTTTAAAAGATTACTTTTAAAATCATATGATTACAAAAGTAATCATAGTAGACCATATTTTTTCAGCTTTTTGAAAGCACTGGATTGACTGATTTTTAAAGCTTTAGCTAATTTTCTGGTGCTTTTGTATAGTTCAAAATATTCTTGCAATATACTTTTTTCATAAGCTTCAAGATTATATTTCAAGCTTTTTTTGTTACTATTTAATTCATTTTTATCTATGTTGTTTTCATAATAATCCTGTATTGTTATAGTGTCATTTTTAGAATAAAAATAGAGCTTTTCTATAATGTTTTTTAATTCCCTTACATTTCCTTCTAAATTTTGTGTTTTGATTGCATCAATTACATCAGGCATTATAATTTTTCTTGTTTTGTATGTTTCGTTAAGATTATTTAAAAAAAATTTTGTTAATATATTGACATCTTCTAATCTTTCTCTAAGTGGCGGTATATTTATATAAATTGTGCTAAGTCTATAATAGAGATCTTTTCTGAAACGGCCTTCCTCGATAGCTTTTTTAATATCTACGTTCGTAGCTGCTATAATTCTAACATCCACTTTTGTAGGTTTTGTTGAACCTAATTTTAAAAATTGGTTATCTTCCAAAAATCGTAGTAGTTTTGCCTGAGAAAACATTGGCATATCAGCTATTTCATCTAAAAAAACCGTTCCATTGTGCGCAATTTCGAAAATACCTTTTTTCCCTTTCTTATTGGATCCTGTAAAACTACCTGGCTCGTAACCAAACAATTCAGATTCTAACAAAGATTCTGGTATAGCGGCACAATTTACTGCTACAAAAGGAAAATTTTTCCTTGATCCAGCATAATGAATTAATTTTGCAACTAATTCTTTACCTACACCAGTTTCTCCACAAATCAAGACGGGTAAATCTACATTAGATGCTTTAACAGCGATATTGACGATTTTTAACATTTTTTCACTTTGAGCAACAATATTATAATCTGAAGCTAAATTCTTATTTATGTTTTCTTCTTCAGGTGTTAAAAATATATTTGAAATATCATAAATAGTATTCACCACATATTTTAAATTTCCTCTATTATCAAAAACTGGCTTGCCTTGAGATAAAAGTTTTTTACCTGTTTTTGTATTAAAAGAAACTATTGTTGGTTTTTTGTTTGAAATTACTGACAAAGTAGCAGAATTAGAAAAAAATTTAGCATCAACTAACTCCCTTAACGTTTTGCCAACAACCTCCTCTCTTTTTATTAAGGAAATATCTTCAAATACTTTATTGACCCATAATGTCACACCTTTACCATCTGCTAAATATATCCCTACACCTAAAGCATCTACAATGATTTCTAGTTCTCTTATGTCAAAAGACACATTTCAACTCCTTAAATTAATTTATAAAATATTTTTAATTTACTATCTTTTAATTATATTAGACTAAAATAAACGATTGTCAATACTTATTATACTTTAATAAAATCGTAAAAAACTCTAAATCCTAGTTTTGTTTAGTTCGAATAATTGACTAATTGTAACTGATTTTGGCCTTTCAATAGGTAAATTTAAAGCTCTATCCCAAAAAATATTTGCTAAAGAACCAACTGCTATAGAATTACTAAACAAAACTGTAAAAAAGTTTTTATCTATACCATAATGAGAATGAATAATTCCTGAGATATTATCTATATTTGGCCATGGATTTTTTATTTTTGTGTGTTTTTTTAAAATATGAGGTATTGTATCAAATGCTAAGCGGGCTATTTTAAAAAGTTCATCGTTTTTTAAATATTCTTCTCCAAATTTCATTTGTGCTAAAAATCTAGGATCTTTATTTCTAAGCACTGCATGACCGTATCCAGGAATTACTAAACCTTTATTTAACATATCTACACAAATTTGTTCTAATATCTTTTTTGTTAATTGGTTCTTTTTTTGTTGGTATAGATTCATAAACCAATTAAAAGATTCTCTTATTGCACCCCCATGCAATGGTCCAGACAAACCGTTTATGCCTGCTGAAATTGAGCAATAAGCATCTGCCAAAGCTGAAGCAACTAAATGAGTAGTATGAGCAGAAACATTTCCATTTTCATGATCTGATAATAATATCATATAAAGTCTTAGAAACTCATCGTAAGGCTGTTTTATTCCCATCATATAGGCAAAATTTCCACCTAGATCTAAAGAATCATCCTCTTTGATGAACATATTGTTTTTATATTTAAGTCTATAAATAAAAGCTGAAATAATAGATATTTTAGGGAGTAAATTTAATACATCTTCTAGCATATATTCCCAAGCATTGTATTTTGTCACTTTACCTTTTTGGTATGCTTTCGCAAACACAGATTCATGTTGCATTGAATTTATAGCAACCGAGAGCATTATATTTGGATCTGTCTCTTTCGGCATAGTTTTTAAAATGTTGTATACATAGTCCGGCAATTTTCTTCTTTCATTAAATATATCAATTATTTCTCTAACTTCTGTTTCTGAAGGTATATCTCCAGTAATTAAAAGATAAAATTGAGCTTCAACATAAGGCATTTTTGATAAAGGAGGTTTGGGAAGTTTTTGGAGAACTTCATCTACAGTGTATCCTCGCCATATTATACCTTTTTCAGGATCTACAGAAGATAAATCTGTAAAAAGTACCTTCAGACATCTCATCCCATTTATTATTTGTGATATTTTTATTTCTCCGATTTTTATATTTTTATATTGTTGCAAAAAAAGGTTAAATTCTTCTCGTTTTATTTCTACAATGCTTTTTATTTTTTCAAAAAATCTTGACATATAATGTTATCCTTCAATTTTAACTCAATTTTATAATTGAATTTATAATTATTCCTTTTTAAGTAATATACATCAGCGCTTTATTAATAGCATCCAGATAAGCTTTGGCGCTTGCTTCTATAACATCTGTTGCAACACCTCTGCCAATTATATTTTTATCAATATCAGGAAAATATACTTTTACAGTTGCTTCACCCAGGGCTTCTCTGCTTTCTGTTATGGATTTGATTTCATAAAATTTAAGTTGACCTTTGACGAATGTAATGCGCTCTAAAGCTTTATAAACTGCATCTACCGGACCATCTCCCAATGCTGCATCTTCAAAGATCTCACCGTTTTTAGATAACTTTATTGTAGCAGTAGGTGTAATGTTTGTGCCAGAGCTTACCTGCAAGCTCACAATTTCATACACTGATGGACTGAATTTTATTTTATCTTCTACGAGTGCATGTAGGTCTTCGTCGTATACTTCTTTTTTCTTGTCTGCAAGGACTTTGAATTTTTCAAATATGTCTTCAAGTTGTTCTTTGGTTAACTGATAGCCAAGCTCAACAAGCCTTTTTTCAAGTCCGTGTTTGCCTGAGTGTTTGCCAAGCACAAGTGAACTTGAGTCAATACCTACATCTTCTGGTTTCATGATTTCGTATGTGCTTTTTTCTTTAATTACACCGTCTTGGTGTATACCAGCTTCATGTGCAAAGGCATTTTTACCCACTATAGCTTTATTGCGCTGGATATCTATGCCTGTTAGCTTGCTTACAAGCCTGCTTGTGCGGTAGATTTCTTTTGTATTTATATTTGTTGAGGCTTTATATATATCGTTTCTAACCTTTATAGCCATAACAATTTCTTCCAAAGAGGCGTTCCCTGCACGTTCTCCTATGCCGTTTATTGTGCATTCTACCTGATCTGCACCAGCCAAAACTGCAGACAGAGAGTTAGCAACAGCCATACCTAAATCATTGTGACAGTGGACAGAAACTTCTGCTTTATCAATATTTGGTACTTTATTTTTTATGTAGGTTATAAGCTCATAGTATTCTTGAGGTGTAGTGTATCCCACTGTGTCTGGTAAATTTACAACGCTTGCTCCTGCATTAATTACACTTTCGACAACTTTGCAAAGGTAATCCCAGTTTGAGCGTGTTGCATCTTCTGCAGAAAACTCTACTTCTTCGCAGCCATTTCTTGCAAATTTCACAGCATCTACTGCTGCATCAAGCACAGCTTCATAGCTCATTTTTAGTTTCTTTTCTACATGTATAGGGCTTGTTGCTATAAATGTGTGCAGTCTTTTGCGTGGAGCTGGTTTTATTGCTTCTAAACCTTTTTCAATATCTTGCTTTACTGCTCTGGCAAGGGATGCTATGGTAGAATTCTTTATTATTTTTGCTATTGCATTTATTGCTTCAAAATCACCTGGACTTGCTGCAGCAAAGCCTGCTTCAATAACATCAACACCTAACTTTTCAAGTTGTTTTGCAATTGCTATTTTTTCTTCAATATTTAAACTGGCACCCGGTGATTGTTCTCCATCCCTTAGTGTTGTGTCAAATATTTTTACTATCCTGGAGCTCATGGTTAACCCTCC
>NZ_FMYU01000015.1:0-28836 GCF_900101285.1 Desulfurella multipotens | reverse complement strand
AACACACACTACTTTGTCTGTTAGTAAATACTTAAGTTTTGATATCTTTTTTTGTTTATAATCCACCCTTCTTGTGTATACAAGTGGTTTTTTTGTTAATAATTTAAGAAAAACGCCTAGAGTATGCGCTTTTGAAGCATGAGCGTGCAGAATATCGCATTGTTTTGCTGCACCTAATAATTGCTTTAAATTACTTGAGTCTATTGTTTCAAAACCCATTGCGTTTGCTTTTTTATACAACTCATCCTTAGCGGCAATAATAGAATCTATACCAAGCTCTCTTAAGCCTTGCGCTAGGTATATTAACTGCTGCTCGCCGCCTCTAAAGCCTTTTTGTGTATTTAAATGCAGGATTTTCATATACCACCTCCTCCACTGTTTATTTAAGAATATTGTAATAAAATTAAAAAAAAGTAACTAATAAAATTAAAAAATGTTAATTTTGAATGTTTGATTTTTTGATTAAAATCAAATACTTTTTTATTTAAATAGCATATAGTTTTAAAAATCGCTTCTTTGGAGGCAAATTATGAGTAAATTGATTGATGATTTGCTTAAAGAACATAAAAAGCTTTTTTCATTACTTGATGAATTGCACAACATTGACAAAGAAGGCGCCAAGGAAAAGCTTTTTGAAAGCAAAAACCTTTTTTTGATGCATCTTGATAAAGAAGATAGGTTTCTACACTCAAAGTTTGATGAAGCAAAAAGCAAAGGTGTTAATGCAGAAGAAAATGTTTTAAAGTTTAAAGAAGAGATGGAAGAAATTTCTAAAGATGTGGTAAATTTCTTTGACACATACAAAAAAGGTATAACAGATAAGATTCAGTTTGCAAGGGATTTTGGGAAAATTTATGGTATGTTAAAAATCAGGATGATAAAAGAAGAAACACAGTTATATCCAGTTTATTAAAAACACTTTGGATAAAGAAGGGTTTATGTTTGAAACTTATAAAGAATTGGTAGAATCTATAAATGTAAGCGATACTGAAAAAGAATCGCTTTATGCTGCACTTGCAACTCATGGGCATGTATGTGGCGGTATGGCTTTAGGATTTGCCTGCGGTCTTTTCTTATAATGCACATTAAAACGCAAAAGGCTCTTAAGGTTAAGGTAAAGCCAGAGATTATAAAAAGCGCCCTTGGCTCCAGTTATGTTAAGGATTATAGGAGCAAAGGCATAAATGCTTCAAGTATACCTACAAGCGTTTCATATGCGCTTTTTAGGAAAGTATTTGAGCTATACAACAATAACTTACTTATAGATGCGCAGGGTCCGTTTGATTACCCATCTAAAGAAGAAGCAATAACATTTAACTACGAAATTTGTCAGGTTTGCTCTGATGCAGTAGCTCAAAATTACATAAAAATTGAAGATGGTAAAAAAGTTTGCATTGAGTGCGCCCATTTTATAAGATAGTTTTGAAAATAAAAATTTAACATAAAAAACTATCTTATGTTTTACAAGGAGGTTTACAATGGCTGTGCAAAAAGTTGACGAAGATGTTTACTATGTAGGTTCAAGGCATTGGGATAGGCCTATTTTTGATGAGTTGCTTGAGTTGCCAAAAGGCACAAGCTACAATTCATATTTGATATCTGGTTCTCAAAAGACAGCTTTAATTGATAGTGTTGATCCATGCAAAAAGCATGAGCTTTTGAGGAATTTAGACGTTTTGAATGTAAAAAATATAGACTACATTATAGCAAATCATGCGGAACAGGACCATTCTGGCTCAATACCTGCAGTGCTTGAAAGGTATCCTCAAGCAAAAGTAGTTACAAATGAAAAATGCAAATCTCTACTTATAGACCTGCTTGATATTAATGAAGACAGATTTATGATAATAAATGATAACGATACTTTATCCTTGGGCGACAAAACCCTTCAATTTGTCTTTACGCCATGGGTCCACTGGCCAGAAACCATGTCTGTTTACCTTGTAGAGAAAAAGATGCTTTTTACCTGTGACTTTTTTGGTTCTCATATAGCAACAAGCAAGATATTTGGACCAAAAGATGAAAAGTTAGTTTATGAAGGTGCAAAGCGCTACTATGCAGAAATTATGATGCCTTTTAGAAGAAATATTCAAAAAAACATTCAGAAAGTAGAAGAATTAAATCCTTCCATGATTTTGCCAGGCCATGGTGTAGTGTATAAAAATCCACAGTTTATAATAGATGCTTATAAAAAATGGATATCAGACAATGTGGATAACGAAGCTCTTATAATCATCTATGCACGGTAGCACCAAAGAACTCGTTGACTATTTATCAGATGCATTAATTGAGCAGGGCGTATATGCAAGACCATACAATATTGCTCAATCAAGTCTTGGAGAAATAGCTATGGATCTTGTAGATGCAGCAACTGTGATTTTTGCCTCTCCTTTTGTGCTAGCGGGCGTTCATCCTAAAATAATAACTACCGCATATCTTGCAAATGCCTTAAGACCGAAAACAAAATTTGCAGGCATAATTGGATCGTTCGGGTGGGGCGGCAAAGGTGTTGAACATATAAAAAACAACCTTACAAACTTAAGTGTTGAACTGTTTGAACCTGTGTATACAAAAGGTAAACCAAAACCTGAAGACTTTAAAAAGATAACTGACCTTGCAAAACAAATAGCAGATAAACACAAAGAGATTGGGATATTGGGATAATTTATGAAACAGTTACTTGCTATACGTAATGTCGCAATTGAGCATGCTGGCCTTTTTGAAGAGGTATTAAGACAAAAAAACTATCAAATAAGCTATATTGATGCCTTCAAAGGACAATTAGCTGGCAATCTAAAAAATTATTCACTGATACTTGTGCTTGGGGGTTACATGGGAGCCTATGAAGAAGATAAATTCCCGTTTTTAAAGCATGAGTATAAAGTTATAGAAGAAGCGCTAACACTCAATATACCACTTATAGGTATATGTTTAGGTTCTCAAATGCTTGCTAGAGTCTTGGGTGCAAGGGTTTATAAAGGACATACAAAAGAGATTGGTTTTTTCGATATACATAAAGTTTCAAACCACGAATACTTTTATAATTTTCCTGATAAATTCAAAGCATTTCAATGGCACAACGATACTTTTGACTTACCAAATAATACACAACGCGTATTTTCATCTTCTTCTTATAAAAATCAGGGGTTTGTATATAAAAATGCAATCGGTCTTCAGTTTCACATTGAGGTAAGCCTGGATATGATAAAAAAATGGTTACTGGAATACAATGAAGAAGTTGAAAAAGAAAATTTAAACACTCAAGATATATTAGACAACGCTAAGGTTTATACACTGACTCTAAAAAAATATATCGAATACTTAATAAATAACATAGAAAATGGTGCCTTATGATAAAACTAAAAAGCGCTTACTCTTCATATGAGGATACAGACGGCTATAGGATACTGGTTGATAGGCTCTGGCCAAGGAGTATTTCAAAACAAAAAGCACACATAGATTTATGGCTAAAAGAAATTGCACCAAGCAGTGAGCTTAGAAAGTGGTATGCTCATGATGAAACAAAATGGGATGAGTTTAAGGAACGCTATTTTAATGAACTCTCAAGTAAAAAAGAACTTTTAGATATGATTGTAGAAAAATCAAAAGTTGGAACTATCACACTTGTTTATTCGTCTAAAAGCCCTCTAAATAATGCAAAAGCACTTTTAGAATACATTGAAAGGAGTTATTTATGAGTCAAAACTGTCAAATTTTAGAGGCGATTTTTAATGGCGTGGGCGATGGGATTTTGTTTTGTGATGTAGGTGGTATTATTAAAATATGGAGCAGAGGCTGTGAAAAAATATTTGGCTACAGTTCAAGTGAAGCCATAGGTCAAAGCCTTGATATTATAATACCGGAAAAATATAGGAAAAGGCACTGGGATGGTTTTTTTAGCGCTGTAAAATCAAAAAGCAGCAAATATTCTGATGATTTGCTATCAGTACCGGCTATTGGAAAAAACAACAAATCTCTATCCATAGATTTTAGCATAGCTATAGTAGAGCAAGACTCAAAACTTTTAGGTTTTGGAGCTATAATAAGAGATGCCACAAAAAGCTTCTTAGAAAAAAAGCAATTGAAAAACGAAATAGAAGAATTAAAAAACAAACTAAAGCAATTTAAGGAGGATGTATGAAAGCTGTAATTGATGAACAAACATGCATAGGCTGTGGCGTTTGTGCAGATGTGTGCCCACAAGTGTTTGAGATGAATGAAGATGGCTCAAAAGCGCGTGTAATAGCTGACAATTGCGATGCTGGATGTTGCGAAGAAGCCAAAGATTCATGTCCTACACAATCTATATCATTGGAGGGCTAAACCATGACAAAAGATGAGTTAAAAAAATACAATGGTAAAAACGGGATGCCAGTATATGTTGCTTACGAATGTAAAATCTATGATGTTAGTGACTCTGATATGTGGACAGGTGGAGAACACATAGGAACACACAATGCGGGAGTAGACCTTACCGCAGAAATAGATGATGCGCCACATGATGATAGAGTGCTTGAGAGATTCAAGGTGGTGGGAGAGCTGGAAGAGTAGAAATTGTGATTGTTTTATTTATATTAAAATGTCATAAGAGGTTAATTTGTCAAAGTTTGAGGATTTAAATAAAAAATACTAAAAAATACTAAAAAATACATAGTTAATGATGACCACTCTGGGTTATTATTTTTTGTTTCTTGCTAATTCGTTTAAAGAAACGCTAGAACGTTTAAGGTTATTCCCGACTTCATCAAACCACTACTTGCATCTTAACTTTAACAGCAGCTGTCCTATTACCAATAATAACATTGCAAAAACACAAAATAATATAAACTTTGACTATGCTGTTAATCTTCTTTACATAGAAGAAGAGGATAGAATAATAAGGGGCATACACGATATATACGGAAAACTATATGACGAGATTGGTTTTTCTCATACTATTTCAAATCCTGCAAGAAACAGAAAAACATCCAACACTCTAAAAGAGATAGTATTGGCAAGGATTGCCAATCCTGAAAGCAAGAGAGCATCTGTATCAGACTTAGAGGAAAGCTTCGGAATTAAGCTTGATCTAAATGCAGTATATAGGATGATGGATAAGATAACAGATAAAAGTATAGAAAAGCTCAACGAACTTGTATATAAAAACACAAAGAGCTTATTTAGAGATAAGATAGATGTAATCTATTTTGATGCTACAACCCTCTACTTTGAGTCATTCACAGAGGATGAGTTTAAGAAAAACGGAATACACACCAATATGCCAATCTCTGGCAAATTGAAGAATCTTTTAGAATTACAAAACATGACCTAAAGATAAGGCCTATATACCACTGGAAAGAAAGAAGAATAAAAGCTCATATTGCCATATCCTTTATGGCTTATACGCTCATAAGACACCTTGAGCATAGGGTAAGACTGCAATACAAAAAACTATTACTTCAGCAGATAAGAAAGACCCTCTTATCTGTTCAGGCAAGCATACTACATGATAAAAAAACAAACAAAAGATATGTTTTGCCTTCCAATGTTCCATTGGATGCCGAAAAAATCTATAAACTTATGGATGTTAGTCTAAAAACATCTGTGTATAGGATAATGTAGTGCCTAAGAAAAAATGAAGACCCTTTGGGGAATGGGTTTTGGGTGGAAAAGTGATGAAGTCGGGTGGATTTTCATATATAGTGCCAATGGTGCTTTTAAGTGGTTTTGCTACACCAATTGAAAATATACCATCTACTATGCGTTGGGTTGCTTATATTAATCCTCTACAGTATATGGTTACAATTTCAAGAGCTATATTTTTGGAAAACCCATCCCTCAAAATAGTTTTTGTTACAATATGGCCACTTTTACCTATCAGTTTTTTTACGATGGCCATGGCTGTCGTGTTATTTAAAAAGAAAACTGGTTAAACTTAATCTGGCTATACTTTTTGTTTCATATGATGCTTTTACGATTATAGTATATTTAATATAAAGATAAAGTTGCATCTTTTATATGGGCTAAAAAAGAATTAAAATACTGCAATCAGGCAAATATATTGAAGAATAAAGCAGCACAGAAGAGTTATTTAAAGATTTTGGGTACCTGAATCTTATTAAAATAACAACGAAGAAAAGTTTTAAAAAGATTATGAAGCTATGCATATCAAAAACGATTTGGTTATTATCAAAATTGAATGAAAATAATTACTAAATATTTGATTTTAATCAATTCTTTTTGGACAAAACTTGTTTAAAATCAAAATATGGCGATCAAAGGAAAAGATTTACCAGATATTGCTTTTAAACTATGGTCTACTATTTGCTTAAAATTATTTTTAGTTATAATAATATCGGTTTTTATTTTTTTTAAAGCTGCATATTATATTAACGAAATCTGGCTGTTTGTAACTATATTTTTGATTTTTATATTATTTTCAATTATTGTTATATACAAAGAATTCAAAAAATTAAGTTTAAAAAACGAATATTTCAAACATGTATTGCCTTCTTATGGTTTTATTGGGTTAAACCCACTTTTAATTTATTTATCTCTTACCTGGAGAGCTTTGTTATTGCTTATACCGCTTATTAGTATTGTGGTATTTTTTTCGCAAGGTTCTATAATAGGCAGGATAATTGTTATTATTTTAGAATTTTTAGTTGGTTACCCAAGCATATATTGGTATTTAAAAAGCAAAACAAAACTTGGATGAACTTTTTTTAAAAATAATAATGCAAAAGGAGATCTATCCTGCCGTGTTTTATTAGGTAGAGACCGCTAAATTTCATTATTTGTTTAATTTTTTCTTTGTTTTTTTTACTGTAGCAATGGATTAAACACTTTTTACACATGGGTTTTGGGTCTAAAGGGCAGTTTTCTAATTTCATGTAAGCGTAATTTAACAACTCGTAACAATCTTTGCATAAATCATCCTTGTAAACTTCTACGCCCTTTTCTAAATGATTTTTTCTGCAGTATAGTTTGATAAAATTTTTAATAACCTTTTTGTCATGTTTAATTTTTTCCTGCTTGTTTTTCATATTTTTTTATTTTACACTAAAACCTTATAAATTTAATTGACTAATGTTAAAAATCTTGTCCACAATGTCTACCAATATCAAGCTTTAGATACATATTACAAAAGAAACAATAAAAAACAAAAATAACTTTACCACTTTTATCACTTTTTTGACATACGTCAATTTAATTTAGAAAATATTGTTTAAACTATGAATAAAGAAAAAAAGCGGAGGTGCTTATGTCGATGTTTTGTTATCAATGCCAGGAGGCAATGCACGGTATAGGTTGCAGTGTAGAAAAAGGAATATGCGGCAAAGAGGATCATACATCTGATTTAATGGATGTATTGATTTATAATTTAAAAGGCCTGTCTGTTATAGCAAGACAGGCAATTTCTAACGGTTTTGATCCAAAACCTATAGGGAAATTTGTATCAGAAAGCCTATTTATGACTATCACAAATGTCAATTTTGATGATGAACGCGTTATAGAGCAAATTAAGCAGACAAATGCACAAGCAAAGCTACTTGGCTCTTTTTTGAGCTCTAAAGGAAAAAATGTGTCGTATTCAAACCTATATGAGTTTGAAACAAAACAAAAAGCTTTAGAATTTTCAAAAAGTATAGGCGTATTAAGTGAAACCAATGAAGATATAAGGTCTTTAAAAGAACTTATTGTATATGGCTTAAAAGGTATGGCTGCATATTACGACCATGCAAGCGTGCTTGGCTTTGAAGATGAGTCAATTACAAGTTTTATGATAGATACGCTTGCACAATTAACCGAAAACTTAAGTCAAGATGAACTAATAAGCCTTGTTATGAAAACAGGTGAGTTTTCTGTAAAGACAATGGAACTTTTAGACAAAGCCAATACATCTACATACGGTAACCCAGAAATCACAAAAGTAAGCATAGGTACACGCAACAGACCAGGTATACTGATTTCCGGGCATGATTTAAAGGATATGGAAGAGTTGCTTGAGCAAACAAAAAACACTGGAGTGGATGTTTATACTCATGGCGAGATGCTTCCTGCAAATTATTATCCAAAGTTTAAAAAATACGATCATTTTGTAGGCAATTACGGTAATGCCTGGTGGTTGCAAACAAAAGAATTTGAATCTTTTAACGGACCAATTCTTATGACTACAAACTGCCTTGTGCCACCAAGAGATTCCTATAAAGACAGGGTATTTACAACAGGCGTAGTGGGCTATCCTGGATTAAAGCATATACCAGATAGGAAAGATGGCAGGCCAAAAGATTTTTCACCCATTATTGAGATGGCAAAAAAGTGTCCACCTCCAACTCAAATTGAAACAGGAACTATTGTAGGTGGTTTTGCGCACAATCAGGTACTGGCTTTGGCAGATAAAGTAATAGAAGCAGTTAATTCTGGAGCAATAAAGAGGTTTGTTGTAATGGCAGGATGCGATGGCAGACACAATACAAGAAAATACTACACAAATCTGGCTGAAAGCCTGCCAAAAGATACTGTCATTTTAACAGCAGGTTGTGCAAAATATCGCTACAACAAACTAAATTTAGGTGACATAAACGGTATACCAAGGGTACTGGATGCAGGACAGTGCAATGACTCTTATTCTTTGGCTGTTATTGCACTAAAGCTAAAAGAAGCATTTGGGCTTGACGATATTAATAAGCTTCCTGTTTCTTACGATATAGCATGGTATGAGCAAAAAGCTGTAACTGTTTTCTTAGCTTTGCTGTATTTGGGCGTAAAAGGCATAAGGCTGGGTCCAACGCTACCAGCATTTTTATCACCAAATGTAGCCAAGGTTATTGTTGAAAACTTTGATGTAAAGCCTATTGGAGAAGTCCAGCAAGATTTAGAGCTTATTATGCAAGGAAAGTAAATTTTTTATAAAGGAAGGCAAAAACCTTCCTTTTTTAGAGGTGAACAATGCTTGATTACAAACCAAAAGATAAGTTTAGCAAACTCCTTGAAGCCTACCCAAACATACCTGATTATTTATACTCTAGAAATCCGCTCTATAAAATGCTTACAAATAAAGTAATCGTTCAGCTTATGGCACCAAGAGTGGATCTGGCTCATGTTGCAACAAGGGGTGGTTACAGTTTTGAAGAATTTTTACAAATTATCGAAAATGGTATAAAAAGCGGTTTTGTAAATGATAAAAAATCTGCTGATACAAATACAAAAGAGATCAAAGAAAAGCTAAAGGCTATATTAAAGCAAATTTATAATAAAGAAAATGTGGAAGAAGCAAAAAAGCGCTTTAAAGATTTGATAGAAAAAGCTGATCCAGTGCTTATTGCAGTTGTTGAAAGCGAGTTAAAAAACGAAGGTTACACAACAGACGATCTTATGAAAGCCTGCGATATTCATATGGAGTTATTCAAAGAGCAAATCTCAAGCTCAAGAATGCGCATAGATAAAAATCATCCTCTCTACAGGCTTATAAAAGATCATGATGCAATTATGATGTATATGGAAAATGGTTTTAATTTAGCAAATACTTTAAAAAACTATCAAGATTATGCTTCAGCCCAAAGCGTAATTGAGCAGCTAAAGCAAATCATAAAGCTGCAAAAACAAGCAGAAGACAATCACAACACGCGCCAGGAAAATACGCTGTTTCCTGTAATAGAAAAATATGGAGTAGAAGAACCTCCATCTATAATGTGGCAGGACCACTACAATATGAAGCAAGCAAGAAACCGCATAGAAAAATTGCTTGATAATCACGAAACTATTAATTATGAAGATTTTGTAGATCGTTTAGTTTCAAATTACAGGTATATGCTTGAAACATTTGCACTTCATACAAAAAAAGAACAGGAAATTTTATACAATGTAGCTCTTGATATGTTATCCGATAAAGACTGGGCTGATATTAAAAGTGAATCCGATGAGCTTGGCTACTTTGAGCTACCAAAGGAGGTACAAGATGAATGAATCAACACTGGAGCTTTTTGAAGATTTAGATATTAAAGTTTTGCTAAGAGTTTTAGATAACCTGCCATGCGATGTGTCATTTGTGGATAAAGACGATAATGTAGTATATTTCAACTTACCGCGCGAGGGCAGGACATTTGCAAGAACAAAATTGGATATTGGTAGAAAGGTTCAAAAATGCCATCCGCCAAAAAGTTTACACTTAGTGCAAAAAATCCTTGATGATTTTAGAGCAAAAAAGAGAAAATCAGCAGATTTTTGGATTAATTTTGAAGGTAGGTTTTTATATATAAGATATTTTCCCGTTTACGATGAAAATGGTGATTATTATGGAACACTGGAAGTTATGCAGGATGTAAAAGAAATTCAAAAACTGCAAGGAGAAAAGAGGCTATTGGACGATGAAAACTCTGCTGAATGATTAATTAAAAAATTTTTAAATTTTTGACATATGTCAATTTTTTTTCTGAAAAAGTTGTTTATATCATTAGATAAATAATATCATGAAAGGGGGCGGTATGGGTTTTTTAGAGCGCTATTCTTTTTTTAAAAAATCTCAAAAAAATTCAAGCGGCTTTATTGAAGAAAGGCTGGAAGATAGGACATGGGAAAATGGTTATAGAAACAGATTTTCTTATGACAAGATTGTTAGGAGCACGCATGGTGTAAACTGCACAGGCTCTTGTAGTTGGCAAATATTTGTAAAAAACGGCATTATAACCTACGAGATACAACAAAATGACTACCCGCAAACACAAGATGGCCTTCCTGAATATGAGCCAAGAGGTTGTCCAAGTGGTGCAAGCTACTCAAGTTATCTCTACAGCCCTCACCGCATAAAATACCCCATGATAAGAAGTGAGTTGTTAAAGCCATACAGAGAAAAAAGAAAGACACTAAATCCAGTGGAAGCATGGAAAGCTATTGTTGAATCAGACAATAGTAAAATCTACAAACAAAAAAGAGGTTTTGGCGGTTTTGTAAGAGTAAGTTTTGATGAAGCTTTAGAAATTATTGCTGCTGCAAATATATATACGATTAAAACATACGGTCCAGATAGAATTTTTGGTTTCAGTCCTATACCGGCTATGAGTATGGTTAGCTATGCATCTGGTGCTAGATATTTATCATTAATTGGAGGAGCAGTAGGTAGTTTTTATGATTGGTATTGCGATTTACCACCGTCATCTCCTCAAGTATTTGGTGAGCAAACAGATGTGCCAGAATCTGCAGACTGGTATAATTCTACATATTTAGTGCTTTGGGGTTCCAATGTACCTCAAACCAGAAGGCCAGATGCTCACTTTTACACAGAAGTACGCTATAAGGGGACAAAAACTGTTGTCATATCGCCAGACTTTAGTGAAGCATCAAAGTTTGCCGATGTATGGGTTGCACCACGACCAGGCAGCGATGCTGCGCTGGCACTAGCTATGGGTCATGTAATTTTTAAAGAATTCCATATTGACAATAGTTATGAGTATTTTAACAATTATGTAAAGCAATACAGCGATATGCCACATCTTGTGATTTTACGCAATAAAGGTGATTATTTTGTTTCAGATAGATTTTTGAGAGCATCTGATATAATTGATGATTCTTTGGAACAAGATGATTGGAAGACTGTTGTAATTGACAATAAAACCAATCAGACTGCAATAATTAATGGCAGTATAGGTTTTAGATACGAAAATAATGGCAAATGGAATTTGCATTTAAAAGACTCTTTAACTAATAAAAATATAGACCCAAAACTTAGCCTCATTGACATAGCTACTGATGTAGTAGAAGTTGGTTTTGCTGATTTTACAAGCAATTCAATTATTAAAAGAAAAGTGCCGGCACTAAAAATTAACAAAAAAGGCAATCAATATATAGTAGCAAGTGTATTTGATCTATTGGCAGCTCACTATGGGATTGATAGAAACTTAAACGATTTAAATACGGCTAAAACTTACGATGATGATTGCGCATACACGCCAGCCTGGCAGGAAAAATTCACAGGCGTTAAAAAAGAAATTGTAATTAAAATTGCACGAGAGTTTGCTAAAAATGCTCTTTTAACAAAAGGTAAATCGATGGTTATAATTGGTGCTGGAGTTAATCATTACTATTATACCGATACAATTTATCGAAGCGTGATAAATATGCTTACAATGTGCGGATGTATCGGTCAATCCGGCGGTGGGTGGGCTCATTATGTAGGTCAGGAAAAGGTAAGACCGCTTGCAGGATGGAGTGCGATTGCATTTGCGCTTGATTGGTATAGACCACCAAGGCAAATGAATTCAACTTCATTCTATTACTTTCATACAGATCAGTTTAGATACGAAGATGTAAAAATAGGTGATTTGTTATCACCTTTGGCTGAAAATACATACAAGGATTATTCGCCAGCTGATTTTAATGTAAAGGCTGTTAGAATGGGTTGGCTTCCAGCTACACCGTATTTGGATAAAAACCCAATAGAAATAATAAAAGACGCTCAAAGTCAAAATCTTGATCCAAAAGAATATCTAATAAACAACCTTAAAGAGTCCAGGATAAGATTTGCTTTTGAAGACCCAGATAATCCAAAAAATTTTGTTCGCAATATGTTTGTGTGGCGTTCAAATCTACTTGGAGCAAGCTCTAAAGGTCATGAGTATTTCCTGAAACATTTGCTTGGTACAAAATCTGGCGTTTTAGCAAAAGAAATTGATGAAAGCAAGCGTCCGAAAGAAATTGTATGGAGAAATTCAATTGAAGGTAAACTTGATTTACTTGTAACGCTAGATTTTCGAATGTCTACCACATGTATTTATTCGGATATAGTTTTGCCTGCTGCAAGCTGGTACGAAAAGGAAGATCTAAGTACAACTGATATGCATCCATTTATACACCCTTTTTCCAAAGCGCTTGATCCTTTATGGGAAAGCAAAAATGATTGGGATATATTTAAAGAGCTTGCAAAAAAATTTTCAGAGCTTGCCAAAGATCATTTAGGTGTTCAAAAAGAATTGGTACTTTCACCCCTTATGCACGATACACCTGCAGAGTTTGGTCAAGCATTTGAGCCAAAAGATTGGAAAGTAGACAATACAGAGATTATTCCAGGTAAAAATTTTCCTACGATAAGCATTATTGAGAGGGATTATCCGAATGTTTACAAGCAGTATACAACACTTGGCCCATTGTTAGAAAAACTTGGCAATGGTGCAAAAGGTGTAAGTTGGGATACAAAAGAAGAAGTTGAGCATTTAAAAAAGCTAAATGGTGAAATTGATAATAAAGCTAAAATAGAAAATGCCAAAGAAGTATGCGAGGCGATTTTAGAGTTAGCACCCGAAACCAATGCAAAAGTATCGCATAAAGCATTTGATAATTTATCTTTAAAAACAGGCAGCTTGCACAATAATGTAAGACCTCCAATTGATTACAGCTTAAGATTTGTTGATTTACAAATCCAACCTCGAAGGACAGTTACTTCGCCTATATGGAGCGGTATTGAGTCAAAAGAAATATCATATAGCGCTAATTATCAGAATGTACATGAGTTTATACCATGGCGAACACTAACAGGTAGAATCCAGTTTTATCAGGACCACAAGTGGATGCAGCTATTTGGTGAAAACTTTGCAGTTTATAAGCCTTTAGTTGATGCAAAATCTTTATCAAATATAAACAAAGAAGACAATACGCTTACACTAAAATGGAGTACAGCTCATCAAAAGTTTGGGATACACTCAACATATGTAGATTTGCTAACATTGCAAACGCTTTCAAGAGGTGGACCGCATATATGGATAAGTGAGTCTGATGCTAAAATTTTAGGTTTAAAAGACAATGATTGGATTGAAGCATTCAATAAAAATGGTGTTGTGCTAGCCAGGGTAGTTGTAAGCCAAAGAATACCAAAAGGCAGTGCTTTTATGTATCATGCTCAAGATAAAGTTATAAATACACCAATCTCAGAAAGGACCAAAAATCGTGGTGGAGTGCACAACAGCGTGATTAAAGTACTATTAAATCCGCTTCATATGATAGGAGGCTATGCCCAGCTATCTTATTCTTTTAATTACTACGGGACTGTAGGTTCAAACAGAGACGATTTTGTTGTTGTAAGAAAGTTGCAAAAACCTACATGGTCTAAAAAACAAAAATCACAGGAGGCGCTATGAGGGTAAAGGCTCAACTTTCAATGGTGCTAAATTTGGATAAGTGTATTGGCTGCCATACCTGTTCTGTAACATGCAAGAATGTGTGGACAAAAAGGGAAGGGCTTGAATATGCATGGTTTAATAATGTAGAAACAAAGCCAGGCATAGGATATCCCAAAGATTGGGAAAATCAATCAAAATACAAAGGTGGATGGAAACTTGAAAACAATGAATTAAAACTAAACCTTGGATCAAAAACTTCGATTTTGTTAAATATATTTGCAAACCCCAATCTGCCAAAATTAAAGGACTACTATGAGCCTTTCGAGTTTGATTACGAGTATTTGAAATTATCAAACGAAGAGTATTTTCCTTCTCTAAAACCAATATCAGCTATTACGAAAAAAGAGATAGAGATAGAATGGGGTCCAAACTGGGAAGATGACCTTGGCGGTGAATTTGAAAATCGCTCAAAAGATTATAACTTTGAAAACTTGCAAAAAGAGATTTATTCAGAATTTGAAAATACATTTATGATGTATCTGCCAAGGCTTTGCAATCATTGCTTAAACCCAGCCTGCGTTGCAAGCTGTCCGTCTGCTGCCATATACAAAAGGGATGAAGATGGCATTGTTTTGATTGACCAAAATAAATGTAGAGGCTGGCGCATGTGCGTAAGTGCATGTCCATATAAAAAGATCTACTTCAATTACAAAACAGGAAAGTCAGAAAAATGTATATTATGCTACCCAAGGCTTGAAGTAGGAAAACCTACAGTATGCAGCGAGTCTTGTGTTGGAAAGATTCGCTATATTGGTGTTTTGCTATACGATCAGGATAAAATCGAACAAATTGCAAAGACTCAAAACAAACAAGATTTGTATGAAGCCCAATTAAGTGTCTTTTTAGATCCTTTTGATGAAAATGTCATAAATCAAGCCAGAAAAGATGGTATACCAGAAAATTTTATAGAAGCCGCACAGAACTCACCTGTCTACAAGATGGTGGTTGAATGGAAAATTGCTTTTGGTCTACATGTGGAATTTAGAACACTACCAATGAATTTTTATATACCGCCACTGTCGCCAATTGTCAACAAAACTGAGTTATTTCAAAGTGATGAAGTTTTTGGCAATATTGAAGACTTAAGCTTGCCTGTTGATTATTTAGCAAATCTTTTGTGTGCTTCAAATAGAAAACCAATAGTATCAGCATTAAAAAAACTTATGGCTTTGAGGGGGTTTTTTAGGAAAAAGAATGTAGAAGGTATAATTGATGAATATGTGTTAAAACAAGTGGGATTAAGCATAAATCAAGCTCAAGATATGTATAGGTATTTAGCTATTGCAAAATATGAAGATAGGTATGTTATACCAACACTTCACAGTGAATTTCACCAGGATAATTTTAAAAAACAAGGCACTGTTGGCTTTTTAAGAAATGATTTTGGAGGCTAATGATGAACGATATTAAAGGGACACCCACTCAGGGGTTATTTGGCGCAACTCTGGGATTTTTTTTCGGCTTTGCTGCTGTTGCACTTTTTGGACCAACTGCTGCTAAATTTAAAGATATTTTGAACTTAACACCACAGATGGTAGGTCTGCTTGTTGCAATGCCTGCTTTATCTGGATCGCTTCTTAGAATACCATTTTCTGCATGGGTAGATACGACAGGTGGCAGAAAACCGTTTTTGATTTTAATGTTGATTGCTATTATTGGACTATTAGGATTATCAATTGTTATATATATGGTTATGTTTAATAACTTAAGAAGCGGTGTGTATGAGCTTTTATTGTTGTTTGGGTTGCTCAGTGGAAGCGGTATTGCTACCTTTTCTGTTGGAATCAGTCAGGTTTCATACTGGTATCCGCAACAAAAGCAAGGTTTTGCTTTGGGAACTTACGCTGGTGTTGGTAATCTGGCACCTGGCATTTTCTCTTTTTTGTTACCAATAGCTCTACACAAACTGGGTTTATTTAACTCTTATTTAATCTGGCTGGGTTTTTTGGTAATAGGAACAATCTTGTACTATGCAACAGGTAAAAATGCGCCTTATTTTCAATTAAAACAAAAAGGATTGGATGAAAAAAAGGCCATTGAGCAAGCAAAAAGTTTAGGACAAGAACTCTTTCCATCAAAAAGCCTTGTTGAAAGTTTGACTTTGTCTGCTAAAAATTTTAATACATGGTTGCTTGTAATTTTATACTTTACCACATTCGGTGGTTTTGTTGCTTTAACTGCTTGGCTTCCTACATACTGGAAGTCTTATTTTAATTTAAGCCTTGTATATGCTGGGTTATTGACTGCTCTATATTCTATTTTGACTTCTGCTAATCGTATAGCAGGCGGTGTTATTGCAGATAAAATAGGTGGTGCAAATACAGCAATTATTTCACTTGCGCTTATGGGTATTGGTGCTTTAGGTTTATTTTTAGCTAATTCAATAGGTATTGCAATTTTATCAGAAATTGTACTTGCAATAGGCATGGGAGTAAATAATGCAGCCGTATTTAAACTTGTGCCAAAACTCGTAAGCGACGCGGTTGGCGGGGCTGCTGGCTGGGTAGGTGGACTTGGTGCGTTTGGTGGTTTTGTTATACCGCCTATAATGGGGGAATTTGTTGCAGTATATAAAAGCGCTGGTTATGCAAAAGGGTTTATTGTGTTTGTTGTGCTTGCTGTAGTTTCAATTGCTATTGCATATTATTTAAAATTAAAAGCCAAAGCATAAAAAATGAAGACTTTAAAGCTCTTTAGTGTCTTGCTTTTATACCCAGGTGAAGAATTAACAAATTACATTAGCGAATTTAGAGCATTTGCGGTTAAAAATAAGCTGGAATTTTTGATGCCACTTTTAGATTATATGGAAAAAATAGACATATTAGATCAGCAAAAACACTATACTTTTGTTTTTGATTTAACGCCATCTTGCAGTTTGTATTTGCTTGAGCATTTTAAAGATGATAAAACAAAAGGGCAAAAGTTGCTTGATTTTATTGAAAAATACTCTAAGTTAGGCTTAAAACCGCAACAAAATCATACACCTGATTTTTTGCCAATGTATTTAGAGTATCTATCTTTTCTTAAAAAAGAAGAAGTCTTGGAAGAAATTGCACCTTACAAGAGTATTCTGGCAAATATTTATAAAAAGCTACAAGAATTTGAAAGCCCATATCGTGTAATTTTTGAAGTGTTGAGTAAAAAGGAGGTTTTAGATGAACTACCTTAATTATTTTTTGTTTGGCATTTACCCTTATATTGTTTTAGCAATTTTCGTTTTTGGAAGTATTTTTAGATTTGTTTATATGCCCCTTGACTGGAAATCCAGCTCTAGTGAACTTTTAGAGAAAAATCAGCTAAGAGTTGCTAATAATCTTTTTCATATAGGAATACTTGCGCTCTTTTTAGGGCATTTGGGTGGACTATTGACACCACATTTTATTTTTGGTTTATTTGGTTTAACAGATAAAACACATCAAATTATAGAAATATATGCTGGCTCAGTATCTGGCATAATTTGCATAGTAGGTGTGTTTTTGCTAATTATACGAAGATTTTTTAATGATTATATATACTATACATCTACAACGATGGATTTTGTTGTTTTGTTATGGATTTTATTAACAGTTGCTGCAGGACTCATGAGTGTTCCTTATTCTTATCTGTTGGATAAGGATGGCCAATGGCTTGTTAACTTTGCAAATTATGCCCAATCAATTGTCTTATTTAAAGCAAACGCTTCAAGCTATCTAAACGGTATGCCTTTTATTTACAAGTTACATATTTTTATGGGACTTACATTATTTTTACTTTTACCATTTAGTAGGCTTGTACACATATTTAGTGGCTTTAGTATAGTATTTTCTTATCCAAAAAGAGCAATGCAGATAGTAAGAAGATACAGTACTTATTAAATAATTGCTACAACAACCATATAATTTGGTTGTTGTTTTTTTTAAATTTGCTCTACCTTGTATACTCTGCGTCTGAACTTAAAGAATATAAGCATTGAGCTTGCTATCATAATAATAAAACCAACAATTACAATATTTGAGCCGGGATCTTTTGCAACGCTTAGTATAGTTATATAGCTTTCTTTGGCTTGCTCAAAAACAATATTTATTGGGCCAAGATTTGCACTATCACCAAGTTTTATCCACCCAGATGCACTGCCTTGAGGCAATTCCACATACAACAGAGCTATAGGTTTTGAATTGTAATAGCTCAAATTTGCTAGATAAAACTGAGCATTGTCAATAGATACAGGCTTGTGCAAATACAGCTGAACCCTGGAATTGTTTACGTTTAAAATAATAAAACTATCATGTGGGTTTAGCTGGTAGCTTGCTTGATAAAACCATATACCTTTGTGTATAAATGGATGGTTAACTGTTGTACTAAATGGTATTTTTTGAGTTGAATCAATAATGTATCCTGTAGTTTTGTACTCAGATGGTATATCTTTGTTATGATAAAAACTTACAGTAAAATTTTTATTATAAACAGAAAAGGGTAAACTTAAGTAGTTATTTCTTGTTACTACGATATTGCTAGCCTCATTTTGTGGAATTTCCATTATACCACGAAACCCCCAAATAGAGCCTACCAAAGCACCAAAAGCTACAATAAAGATGCCAAGGTGAATACCATATACGGCAAATTTTCTAACTGGATATCTATAAGCTGCGATAAGATCATCTTTTTGTTGAATATAGAGTTTTTTTGATTTAAGTAAATTGATTAAATGTGTTTTTGTATCTTTTCTTTTGCTTTTAAAGATTTTATTTGGTGCTTTTGGGCTAAATAGTGCTTTTGTAGATGGTATCATACTTAGCGTGCAAAGCACTAAATTTATTACAAACAATACAATTAGCAATAAAAACCATTTTGAGTAATAAACATTGTCTAGACCTAAATCTTTTAAAAATTTAACATTACTGGCAATTGTGCCTATCGCACTAAAAAAAGCTATCAAGCTAAGAAGAACAACTGCCAGTGTAAGACTTTTTAAAAAATTATATATTTTGTCAATAAAAATGTTAATTTGATCCATAGCTATGTAAACCTGGCAATACAAAATTTACACCGAGGTATGTAATAAGTACGCTCAAAAAACCAATTACACCCAAATAAGCCAAAAATCTTGCACTCTTTTTTTTTCTTGCAAAGTGCAAATTTATTAAATATACAATCCACGTAATAAAACTCCACGTTTCTTTTGGATCCCAGCTCCAATAGCCACCCCAGGCGTATTTTGCCCATATTGAACCAGTAATAATGCCTATTGTTAGCAGTACAAACCCAAACACAAGCGGTTTTTCAATCCATTCTTTGCTTGTATATGGCTTTAGTATAAAGCTTAAAACAAATAACATTGTTGAAATTAATACCAAAAATACAATCCCTACTACCAAAGGGCTACTATGAGTTATGCTAACAATAACAGCTGTAAACATTAAGCTAAGTATCCCTCCAAACATTATTGAGCCAACAATTTTGTCAATGCGTTTTTGTGATGAGTACAAAACAAATGAGCTTGCTACAAAGTTTATGGCAAATGCAGCATATGCTAAAAATGAAGTTATAACATGTGCAACAAGCCAGTTGCTTTTAAGCGCTGGAATAAGTGGCTCTATATGCTGGCTAAATCCAGCTATAGATAATGCTAGAAGTGTTGCACTTATAACAATTGAACTAAAAAGGACTATAAAACCAGAGGCTTTTTTTATCATCAGTGTTTGCAAAAAACCTAAGCACAGCGTAAAAAAAATAAACGATTCAAATGCATTTGTAACAGGTAGATAATCATAGCCTTTTTGGTAAGTTTCAATGAATCTAAGTGTGAAATATAAAAACTCTACAAAAAACGCTAAAACAAATAAGCTTTTTCCAGCAACATCAAGACTTTTTTTGCCTACAATAAAACTTAAGATTAAAACAAAAGCACTTGCAATATAAACAAAATTAGAAATAGATAAAATATTAGAGTACATTCAAAACCTCTTTAATTTTAATATTAAAAATCGTTTGCACTACTTTCGCCTCAATTTCATTATACAATTTTGAATTAACTTTTCAATGACAAAATTATTGAGAAAAAAATCAAAGCTTAATATTAAGCTTTGATTTTTATTTGGTTGTTTATTCACCCATGCCAACGCCGCCTATCTGATTTGGATCAATTTTGCCATCTTTCATTCGCTGGTTATATATTGCCTGCAGAATCCTGAGACTTTGTTGAAGTTGAAATACACCATGCCAATGTGAATAATCTGGACCTTCCATTACAGCGCCCTGTCGCATCCTTCTGCCCTCATGGTGCCACATGTAATAGTATGTTCTAAATGCAGGATCAGCCCAGGGATCTTTCATCATTAAATGTTTCTTTTCTAAAGTATTAATCATTTCGCTTGCAGCGTGAGAGTACTTATTGTAAAGCTCTATTTGTTTGTCAGCTTGTGCCATGTAATTAGATGCAAATGAAGTAGTATGACAAGATGCGCATACCTGTAACATTTCTTTTCTTGCTTCTTGTGGACCTTTTGGGTTTCCAGCTAAAGGATTACCAGCTGTAAATTTACCTGTTTTCATGTATTCAAAAGCTGCAGTTTCGTAACCACCTGTCCTTTCTTTTGAAATTGGTGCCCATAGGTTCCACTTTAGTCTCATATCAATATTATGTGTTGGTTGCAATCCATTTACACCACTCATGTGACATGTAGCACATGTTGGTGCATTATAGTCATTTCCAGGTATCCATGCACCAGGAGGGCTATCCCAATGCCATTTGTCACCATGCGCTGCAAAAAGGGCACCATGAACTGAATTATCATAGACTTCTATATCGGGGTGGTCAGGGCCTAAATGGCATGTTGCACAAGACGAAGGTTTTCTGGCCTGGGCTATAGAAAATTGATGGTTAAAATGACAGGATGCGCAATTTCCTACACCCCCGTCTGGATAGACATTACCTATACCATGACTTGGCCATGTGCCTTGAGTGGGTTCGTGGTTGGGACCCATTTTAATAATAGAGCCATGACATTGAGCGCAACCTGTAAGTAAAACCGCATCTTTATACTGTGGCATGCCCATATCTTCATGTGCCAATAATGCCTGATCTGGCTTTAGCGCAACTATATGGATAGCTGCTCTTGCGTGACCGCTTTCTTCAAACTCTTTAACTTCGTTTGGGTGGCATTTTGCACAGGTTTTTGGTGATACCATTTTGCTAACATAAATATTTGTGCCCTTTACGCCAGGACAATTTTGATTTGCCATAGGGTTGTCCTTTGAAACACCATGACAATCAATGCAGCTAACTCCAGCATGTGCCATTGAGCTTTTAGACCAATCCTGTACAATTGCAGGTGTTTTTTGTGCGTGACACTCTATACATGTGGCAGCTTCTTTTGTTACACCTTTACCTTTTGACATATTAATTTTTTCACTGTAGGCAATATTAGCATAGCGTAAATTTGAATTGTTTTGCGAAACGATTGGATTTTCAGCTATAATCTGGTTTTGAGATTTATTTGCTTTACTTAAAAACCAGCTTGCACTTCCAACAATAACCAAAAGAAACACTACACCTACAATTACCAATGTTTTTTTCATAAAACCCCCTTAAGACTTAATAAATGCTTTTAAATCTTTGTGTCCAACATTGCTGTGGCAGTCCACACATGATTGAGTAGTTGTTTTTGCAAAATAAGCCCTATGCGCTAAAAATGCTCTTTGATTTTGTAGAGATTCTTCTTTAAGATTGCTGTGGCACTTCAGACAACCGCTATCGTAAACATATTTATTTGGATCTTTTAATTTTTGAGCCCAATTTATTTTTGAAGTATTTGTAAAAGTTTCAAAAAATACATCGTTAAGCCCAGTTTTAGCTTTTGTAAATAAATAATTTGGAAGACTATTGTGGGGTAGATGGCAATCAGTGCACTGAGCTTTAAAGCCAAATTGATTATTTCCGCCATGCACATCTAATGTGTACGATTGAACCATGGGTTGCATTGAATGACACGATGCGCAAAAATTTTCGCCAGCTGTTTTTTCAACTCCAATGTAAGTTGCAAATGATAATAAAACACCAATGACAATACCAATTATAGCTATTACAATAGCTTTTAAAGGCCTGGTTTGATTTTGCATAAATACCTCAAAATTACAATCTTTTAAACAATATGCCATAAATTTGCTATTAAAAAATTGATATATGTCAATTTTTTTTGTATTTTTTTAATTGTGATGTATCAAAAAAGTAAATATGTAATGAATAATCAATTAAAATGTAATTATATAGTATTACAATCAAAAAATAAGTAATATCAGGAGGGGGAAAATGCCTTTAAAGTCACGCACTTATATTTTATTTGCATTTGTTATTATTTTTAACTTAGTAGCATGGGGTGCTTTTTTTTATCTTGTTAAACTAAACCCAATTCTTTCAAGTTTGGGTTTGCTAGCTTATTTTTTTGGTCTAAAGCATGCATTTGATGCAGACCATATAGCAGCTATTGATAATGTAACAAGAAAACTCAGACAGGATAACCAAAAACCAGTGGGTGTTGGTTTGTTTTTTTCTTTAGGGCATTCCACGGTTGTGATTTTGCTGTCTTTTGGTCTAATAATAGCTGCAAGGACAATTCAGACGCATATGGATTTTTTGAAAAACTTCGGAAATATTTTTGGAACTGTAGTTTCAGCGTTGTTTTTAACAATTATTGGGATTTTAAATCTGCTTGTCGTAAAAAGTCTTTATGGTTTATCAAAAGAATACAGAAAAGGCAATATCAAACACGAAGAAATAGATGATTTACTTATTAAACGTGGTCTTATGGGTAGGTTTTTTGGTTTTTTATACAAAAAAATAAACAAAAGCTACCAGATGTATCCTGTTGGATTTTTATTTGGGTTGGGTTTTGATACGGCAACAGAAGTTGCAGTGCTTGGCATTTCTGCAGCTTTAGCAAAAAACTCTCATATGCCAATCTGGAGTATACTTGTATTTCCGTTTTTATTCACAGCAGGCATGAGCCTTATGGATAGTCTTGATGGTCTGGCAATGATGAAAGTCTATGATTGGGCTATGAATGATGTTATAAGAAAGTTGTTTTTTAATATATTTGTAACAGGAGCAAGTGTATTTGTAGCTTTGTTTGTAGGTACTATTGAATGGATTCAGATACTTTCTGCAGAGTTAAATTTAACATCACCTTTTTTTGTATTTGTCCAGAATATCCCTTTTAGTGAATTGGGTTTAAGTATTGTTGGGTTTTTAATATTAAGCTGGGTGTCAGCATACATTTATTACAAGAAAGCGCTTGCAAAGATTAAACTTAATTAGATTTTAAAGGTGATGTTATGAAATATTCTATATTTTTGGGTTTATTGTTTTTGTTAATTTTTTTGCAAAAGACAATGGCTATGGATGTAGTCAGTAATTCTAACGTTAACCTTTATGGTTCAATAAAGCAGTATTTTGTTTGGGGCAATAACAACTTTACACTGCCACCTCCAACTTACCCAGCAAACACTGCATATAATGGTTTAAAAAATGGTAATCAATTAACAGTGTTTCAGACTTACACAGGCACAACAAAGCTTGGTTTAGATGTGAAAAGCGACAAAATTCAAGCAAACATAGAAAGTGATTTTGAATCTGATAATAATACATTGTGGCTTTTAAAAGCGTATTTTAAATACTAAATAAATAATAATTTATCTTTGCTTGTAGGTAATGCAAATATGGTTGGCGAGCTAAATACATATTCAGATAATTATTACGCTATGCCGGGCTTTAACCAGACATGGCCTTTTGGAATGGATCAGATTAGACTTGATGGTAAATTTGAAATTGACAAACTTATACTAAAGCCAACAGTTGCCCTGGAGCAGCTTAACCGTTTCTTTTTAACAGATGACGAAATTAAATCAAAAAATATTTCGACAAAAATGCCGGGTTTTGGTGCAAAACTTGATATAGAATTTCCATTTTTAACTTCAAAAGCAAGGTTTTATTCATTTTTGGAAACACAACAAATCTATATTAATTCAAAATATTCGCATTGGCCTTATGTATACGGCAGTGGAGTAAGTTTGCCAATAAAAAATCTTACGCTTCAATCTGAGTTTGTTTATGGCAAAGGTGCAACAAACTATGTTGGGCTTATTGAATCAGGTGATACTCAAAGCGAAACTGAAGTGCCAAGCTGTTATTCAAGCGCAAATACAGCAAGGCGTTTTAGAGCTTACAACATAGAGGCAAATTATGCTATCAATGATTATTGGGGTTTGTATGGAGGTTTTGATAAACTCAATTTTATGAATGACCTAAATAGCTCAAACCAATCTATACAATCAGCTGACGGCAAGTTTTTAGGCATTAGCTATAACCTGACAAAATCCACTACGCTAAGATTAGAATACGATCTATTTTCTACACAATACTACAATCAATCAAAACATATAACAACGTCCAGAGCAAGACAACTTTTTTTGAGTGCACAATATGATTTTTAGAAATAAATCGTTACTTTTGTACCAATATTTGGCTTACTTTCGACTTTAATTTTTGACTTGTGCAATTCTAAAATTTCTTTAACAAGGCTTAAGCCCAGACCTAAGCCTTCAATTGTTTTTGATCTTGAAGGATCAGCTCGGTAAAATTTATCAAAAATTTTATCGAGCGCTTCTTTTTCTATACCAATTCCACTATCTATTATTTCCACAATTTTTTTAGATGCATCAATATTGATATCTATAATACCAGATTCTTTATTATATTTTATTGAATTATCTATTAGATTTAAAAAAACTTCCGTTATAAGAGTTTCATCTGCCTCTATAAAAAAAGTTTCTCCATTAATTTTTAAATCAATGTTTCTTTTATCCAATTGTTGTTTTGAAAGAAAGATAGATTTTTTGATTATTTCTTTTATGTCGCAAGTTTTCTTTTCTAAAAGTTTTGTATTTTCTATTGAAATTAGTTTTAAAAGTGTATCTATAATATTTTTCATGTGTAGAGCACTATTTTTTATTTGATCTATTGTATTTATATAATCATCTATCTTTCGCTGTTTTCTTAAAGCCATTTCTGTTTCCATAAGTATTACGCTTAAAGGTGTTTTTAATTCATGAGAAACATCTGCTACAAATTGTTTTTGTTTATTAAAAACATTGTCCAATCTTGCAAATGTTTTGTTAAACGCTATTGCTAGTGGTTTTAACTCATTGGCTACATTTTCATCAATATGACTTTTTGATAGGTTTGATTCTGAAAGTTTGCTTATTGTCAGTGATATTTTTTTGAGTGGCTTTAACATGGCATTTACTACGATTAAACCACCAAAAGCACTCAAGATTATTGCCACCACAATAGCTATAGAAAGGATACCAAGGTAGGTTTGAAGTAAGTCAATCTTATCATCAATATCCTGTGCGCACTCAATTGTAAATTGCTTACTGTTTATTTTGAAGTTAAAAGGTACTATACGAACTGGTTCATTTTTAAAATTAACGGTTTTAATTTCTGTCACAATTGGGAGGTTTTCGCCATTCAGCGATGCAGATTTTTCTACAATTTTTGAACCGTGTATAATTTGAAAGTAATGTTTTGAATGTTTTGAATATTCTTTTAATATTTCATCGGAAAACTTAAAATTAATACCTTCGTCTTCGCTAATTAGTGTTGCAATAGCTTTTGCTTTTGTCATTAGAGCGTTATCTATTGATTTTAATACTATGTCTTCAAGGCTAAAGTATAAAAATACACCAAGTATGCCAAAGATTACAAACGATATTGCGCAATAATATACAAATAGCCTAAATTTTATAGAATTCACTCTTTTAAAGCGTATCCCATGCCACGAATTGTATGAATTAGCTTTTTATCAAAATTTCTATCAATTTTATTTCTAATTCTATTTATAAATACATCTATAATATTGCTATCTAAATCAAATTCTTCATTGTATAGATGTTCAATTATGTTTGAGCGACTGACAACTTTATTTTTATTTACAGCCAAATATTCAAGTAGGGCATATTCTTTTGCAGAAAGATCAATTTGTATATTTGCTCTTTTGACAGTTTTTTTTGCTGTATCAATTTCAAGATCATCAATTATTATTATTGGACTTGACGTTGCATACCTGCGCCTTATAATTGCTTTAGTGCGAGACAATAATTCTTCAAAAGAAAATGGTTTTGTAAGATAATCATCCGATCCACTATCCAAACCCAGTACTTTATCTTTTACAGTATCTTTGGCTGTAAGCATAATTATTGGTGTTGAATTGTTTTGTTCTCTTAGTTTTTTTAGAATAGTTATTCCATCGATTACAGGAAGCATAATATCAAGTACTATGCAATCGTATATATTGTTTTGTGCAAAAAAAAGGCCATCTTCACCGTCGTATGCTACATCAACAGCAAAACCTTCTTCTTCAAATCCCTGTTTTATCAAATTAGCCAGAGTTTTTTCATCTTCAACAATTAAAATTCTCATTTTTGCCATAATAACCCATCTTTTTTTATTTTTCAAGAAAAAAAGGGGACAGGTGTCCCCAAAAAACAATTAATCGTTTTCTTCAATGCCTTCTTTTTGAGAGTCTGGCTGGTCTTTTTCAATTTTTAAAATTTTAGCGTTTTTTGCATCAACTTTAACTTCATGGATTTGGTTGTTTGATGCAATTTCTACTCCCCATACTAAATAGCCATCCTCGTTTTCTAACCCTGCTTTAATGACTTGACCTGGTTGTGCCTTTAGTGCACTTGCAACAGCTTGATCGATATTAACACTAGCCAGGTTTGCATAGTTAGCCTCATTGTCTTGAGTAATTTTGATTGAACCATTTAGTTGAGAGCTAGCTGTTGCAATACCTGCTGCAGATGTAGAAAGTAATAAACCTCCAAGAGCCAAAGCCGCTAATTTTTTTGTGTTTTTCATAAACACACCTCCATTTTAAATCTTAAAATACACTATACTTATGCAACATTAACAGAATATGAACGCTAAAAATTTATAAATTTTTGCAAAGCGAAAAAAGTGCTATTCGATTTGTGGCTAGTCATTCTGAGAAAAGCGTAGAATCTCAATGTTAAAAAATGGATCCTGTTAATATAAAAGCACTTTAGCAAAAATCCAATCAAATTATCGCAAATACAGCCAGATAAACGGAAACATTTATAGCAGTAATTATTATTGAATATTTAAAAAAATCAAAAGAAGTGATAGTTTGATTTGTGTGTTTTTCTAAATTTTGGGCAATTATTATATTGCTTGCAGCACCAAGCAAGAAAATATTTCCAGCAATTGAACTTGCAACAGATAAAGCAAGGTATGATTGCCAGCTTAAATGATAAGATGAAAAAACCTGCAAATAAAGCGTTACGAGAGGAACATTTGAAACAAATTGACTGGCGATTGTTGTAAGAGCAAATATGACATATGTTGAGGTTAAGTTAATATGGGAGCTTAAAATGTAATCCTGTAAAATATTTGAATTCCAAAAAGCTTTTATTAAAATAAAAAGTCCAATAAAAAAAACCAGTGTTTTATAATCAACATTCTTTATAATTGTAAATCTTTTTTTATGTAAAAGGACAATTGTAGCAGGTATTAATGAAATATAAATCAAAGGCATATCTTCGATAAAAAAAGCCTTTAAAAAAACTAAAAATACCAAAACAACAATTGCGTAAATTGAAAGCACAGCAAGGTTTTTGTCATTTAATTTTACAATTTTATTTTGGGGATATAGAGTTTTTTGTTCAAAACTAAATTTAGCATACAAAAAAAGTAAAACTAAATTGAGAATTGTTGGCAAAACAAGGTACTTAGAGTACAAAAGAAATGGGTTGGCTGACATATGGCTTACAATTAATATATTTTGTGGGCTTCCTATTGGGCTTGCGCATGCGCCAATTGTTATTGCAAGCATGCTTACAAGGAGTAGTTTTTTTACGTTAACTTGCAAAGTTTTTGCGAATGTAAGAATAATTGGGGCAACAATGGCCGCAATTGTGTCATTCATTAAAAAGGCACTGCTTACAGCGCAAAATAAAATTATAAATAAAAGTAAACTGTCAATATTTTTAATATATTTCAAAGTATAGTTGGTAAAAAACTTTGCAAGGCCACTTTTTTCTATAGATACACCAATACAAAACATACCAAACAAAAAAAATATTACATCAAAATTTATTGAATAAAATGCTACCTTTAGACTGATTTGATTTGTAATGATACAAAGAAATGCAGCAATAATTGCAATTTGCCAGATATGTATAGTAAATTTGCCTATTTTTTTAACTAAACTTAAGGCAAATACACAAATAATTAAAAAAGCTGGTATGTAGTGCAAATTTTACTTATCGTTTTCAATATAATCTTTTACCCATTCAATTTCAACATTTTTTGGTGCTTTTGATTCAACAATTGCCTTTGCCTGTTCTTCATCTATGCAGTACTCACTGATACCAAAAGCCTCGCATGTCAAATGTAATTTATCATTTTCTTTTTTTACTTTCGCAATAACTTTTTCTTTCATTTTTTATGCCTCCATTTTTTGCTTTTAGTATACGCTATATTGTTAAAAATTTCAATATAAATTGTTTTTAAAAAGATTTTTTATTTTTTTATTAAATTCTTCTCTCCCCCCTTGACAAACTGAGTGAATTAGAATATATTACAAAACTGTCGCTTATGACAAGTTCTTTGAAAAGTTCCAGATGAAGA
>NZ_FMYU01000014.1:7500-39068 GCF_900101285.1 Desulfurella multipotens | reverse complement strand
CCACCTACTTTTGGTGATAAATAATAGATATGTGAATCTACCTGAGCATCATCTGTAGTAACTAAGTTTCTTGTGTATATCCAGTAGATTATACAAGCAATGGTAATTACAACTACACTTGCAATAAGAATAAGCTTTTTTTTAGGGTTGGACATGGATTTTCCTCCAAACAAACGATTAATTAATTTTTCTTATAAAAAAATTACAAAATGTACTTACTTAAATCTAAATTCTCAACAACATCAGCAACTTTTTGCATCACATATTTATCATCAACAGTTATATTATTATTTTCAACATCAGGTGCTTCAAACAAAATATCTTCTAAAACTTTTTCAATTAGAGTGTGGAGTCTTCTTGCCCCAATGTTTTCATTTTTATCATTAAAATATTCAGCAAGTTCTGCAATTTTTTTTATGGCGTCATCTGTAAAAGTTAAATTAATGCCTTCCGTTTTTAATAATTCAGTATATTGCTTAATTAAAGCGTTTTTGGGTTGAGTTAAGATTTTGTAA
Organism: Desulfurella multipotens; assembly: GCF_900101285.1. Taxonomy (NCBI): domain Bacteria; kingdom Pseudomonadati; phylum Campylobacterota; class Desulfurellia; order Desulfurellales; family Desulfurellaceae; genus Desulfurella; species Desulfurella multipotens. Next base: position 38,553 of record NZ_FMYU01000014.1, on the reverse strand, counting down.
AAATCATCTTTAGTTAATGCTTGTAATTCCACACGAATTGGGAACCTTCCTTGGAGTTCAGGTATTAAATCGCTGGGTTTTGTTTGATGAAAAGCACCAGCAGCTATAAATAAAATATGATCTGTTTTAATTACACCTATCTTTGTATTTATTGCACTACCTTCTATAATAGGCAATAAATCTCTTTGAACACCTTCTCTTGATATATCAGGTCCGCCTCCTGCAGTTTTACCAGCAATTTTGTCTATTTCATCAATAAATACAATTCCCATATTACTTACAAGCTCTCTAGCAATTTCTTTTACTTTTTCTTTATCAATTAAATTTTGAGCTTCTTCCTCTTTGAGTATTCTTTTTGCTTCTTTAATTGTTACTTTTTTTGTTTTCTTTTTCGAAGGCAGCATATTGGAAAGTAAACTTTTTAAGTTTGAGTCAAAATCTTCCATCATTGGCTGTGATATTTCAATAAAAGGTATTTGCATAGATAAATCTTTTTCTTCTATAGTAATTTCAATTACTTTATCGTCTAATTCACCTTTTTCAAGTTTTTCTCTAAATTTTTCACGCGTCTTTTTTATACTTTCTTCTTCATCACGATTTTCTTCATAAATGGAAATTTTCTTCTTAACAGGAGGGACCAATATATCTAATAATCTAGACATTGCAATCTTTTGGGCCTGCTCATCAACTTTTTCTAATTCTTGCGCTTTTGCTGTTTCATAACCTACGCTTGCCAGATCTCTAATAATTGACTCTACATCTCTTCCTACATATCCAATTTCTGTAAATTTTGTTGCTTCAACTTTGACAAATGGTGCATTAACTATCTTTGCCACACGTTTGGCAATTTCGGTTTTGCCAACACCAGTAGGTCCAATCATCAATATATTTTTTGGTATCACATCTTCTTTAATATCATCGGGTAATTTACTTCTCCTATACCTTGATCTTAAAGCAATTGCAATGGCTTTTTTTGCCTGAGCCTGGCCAACTATATATTTATCTAAAAATTCTACTATTTTTTTGGGTGTTAACTCTTTTAAATCATTCTTCATGTTCTCTCCAATTTATCAACTATAATGTTTTCATTTGTATAAATGCATATTGAAGATGCAATCTTTAGCGATTCTAGGGCAATTTGTTGGGCATTTAAATCAGTATGATTAAGTAAAGCTTTTGCAGCAGCTAGCGCATATGGGCCACCAGAACCAATTGCGCATATATTTTCATCAGGAGATATTACATCTCCACTTCCCGATATCAAATACATACTATCTATATCGCATGCTATAAGCATAGCTTCTAGGCGGCGCAATATTTTGTCAGTACGCCAATCTTTCGTTAACTCAACTGCAGAACGCGTTAAATTTCCGCTGTATTTATTAAGCTTTTCTTCAAGTCTCTCAAACAAAGTAAAAGCGTCTGCACTTGCTCCAGCAAAACCTACTAAAATACTATCATTGTAAAGCCTTCTGATTTTTTTTGCTTTGGCTTTCATTACTGTATTTCCTAGTGTTACCTGTCCATCGCCTGCAATTGCTACCATATTGTCTTTTTTTACGGCAATTATTGTAGTTGAATAAAACTGTTGCATTATTTACCCTGAGTTGCAAACTTGGATTTTTTTAACAAAATAGGCTCTTTACCTTCCTCTACAGTTTCTTTTGTAACTATACATTCTTTTATTTCGTGCTTTATTGAAGGAACCTTGTACATGATGTCATTCATTACTTCTTCCATAATGCTACGTAAACCCCTTGCACCAACTTTGCGCTCAAGAGCTTTTTTTGCGATCGCTTTTAGGGCATCATCTTGTATAGTTAGTTTAACATGCTCAAGCTCAAATAACTTCTGGTACTGTTTAACAAGTGCATTTTTTGGTTCTGTAAGTATTTTAATAAGTTCATTTTCTTTTAAATCTTCCAATGTTGCAACAACATGAAGCCTTCCCACAAGCTCTGGTATTAGTCCATATCGTACCAAATCTTGTGGTGTAACATTTTGTAATAATTCTGATATATTTAGTTCTTCTTTGGACTTTATAGGGCTATTAAAACCAATACTTTTTTGGTTTAATCTGCGAGCTACAATATCAGCCAATCCTTCAAATGCACCACCACATATAAATAGGATATTTGTTGTATCAACTTGAATAAATTCTTGTTGTGGATGCTTTCTTCCACCGTATGGGGGCACATTTACTACGCTGCCTTCAATAAGCTTAAGTAAAGCCTGCTGAACTCCTTCGCCTGATACATCTCTTGTAATTGAAGGGTTTTCGCTTTTTCTTGAAATTTTATCAATCTCATCAATATATACAATGCCTTTTTGTGCTAAAGCTACATTGTAATCAGCAGCCTGCAAAAGCCTAACTAATATATTTTCTACATCTTCTCCTACATAGCCAGCTTCGGTCAAGCTAGTAGCGTCAGCAATAGCGAATGGTAAATTCAAAATCTTGGCAAATGTCTTTGCAAATAATGTTTTACCCGTACCTGTCGGTCCAATAAGCAAAATATTGCTTTTTTCTAATTCAACATCTGAGTTTAGCAAATTTTGGTTTGAGTTTATTCGTTTGTAATGGTTATAAACCGCTACGGATAATGTTTTTTTAGCTCTTTCCTGCGAAATTATATACTCATCTAATTTTTTCTTGATTTCTTCGGGAGTGAGGTTGTATTTTTGAGTGTCTTCGTTTTCTTTTCTTATATCTTCAGCTAAAATATTATTGCACAATGCAATACATTCATCACAAATATAAACACCAGGTCCTGCTATTAACTTTTTTACTTCATCCTGAGACCTACCACAAAATGAACATCTAAGTGGCTCTTTTGGTTTTGCCATAATTATTTTTCTCCTGTTTCTCTTTTTTGAAGCACTTTATCTATAATACCATACTCAAGTGCTTCCTGTGCGCTCATAAAATAATCCCTTTCGGTATCTTTTTCAATAGTGCGCAATTGTTTGTTTGTGTGTTTACTTAAAATTGTATTTAATTCCTTTTTTAATCTGAGTATTTCTTTTGCGTGAATCTCAATTTCACTTGCCTGCCCCTGAACGCCTCCTAAAGGCTGGTGTATCATTATTCTACTATGAGGCAAAGCGTATCTTTTGCCTTTTGCGCCTGCTGCTAAAAGCACAGCTGCCATTGAAGCACAGCTACCAATGCAAATCGTTGACACTTCTGGTTTTATGTACTGCATTGTATCATAAATGGCGAGACCACTTGTAATAATACCACCTGGAGAATTAATATATAAATATATGTCTTTATCTGGGTCTTCAGATTCCAAAAATAACAATTGACTAACTATTATATTTGCAAGGTAATCGTCAATTTCACCACCAAGCATTATTATTCTATCCTTTAAAAGTCTTGAATAAATATCGTAGGCTCTTTCACCATGTGGCGTTTTTTCTATTACTATTGGAACTAAACTCATACTGCTTCCTCTTTAACAGCATTTTCAAGCAAAAAATCCAAAACCTTATCACTTAATAAATCAACTTTTATTAAAGGTAGCATGCCTTTTTCTTCATATTCTTTATAAAGCTGTTCAAAACTTTTTCCGCTAATATTTGCTTCTTTTTCTATAGCATTTCTTACCTCTTCGCCGCTTACATCGATGTTTTCTTTATCAGCAATTTCAAGCAATAAAAATGTTGCTTTAACACGTTTAACTGCTTCTGGCTCAAATCGTTCTCTAAGTTTTGCAGGTTTATATTCTTCTTGCTTTAAGTCGATACCCCTATAATATGCATTTTTTACAAAATCCATTATCAAATTGCTCGTTTCCTTACTTACAACTGTCTGAGGAAGTTCAAAATCATGAGAATCAAGTAGCTTTTCTAATATTTCTTCTTTTTGTCTTTCTATTTCTTGAAGTCTTTTATTTTCAGCCAACCTTTTTTTGATATCTTCTATTAAATCATTTACTGTTTTAAAATCTTTGTTTATTTTTTGTGCAAATTCATCGTTTAATTCTGGTTCAATAACCTTTTTTATATTTTTTAAGGTTATTGTCAACTCAACTTGCTTTCCTGCAATTGATTTTATAGAGTGCTCTTGCGGAAATGTGACAGTAATTGTTTTTTCATCATTTTCTTTCATGCCTACAATTGCATTTTCCACTTCACTTATTAGTTGGTTTGTCCCAAGCTGAACATACAAATCTTTACCAGTTAAATCTTTGATTTCTTCGCCTGTTTGAACATCTTTTGCTTTAATATCAAACACAACAACATCGTTTAACTTTGCTTCTTCGTGTGAGTCTTCAAGCGAGCTAAAAGCACTTTTTAGTTGTTTAATTGATTTGTCAATGTCTTCTTGGCTAACCTCGTATGGCTTTTGTGACACCTTTATGCCTTTGTATTCTTTTAATTCAATATCTGGCTTAACCTCAACTTCTACTTCAAAATAAAAACCTTCTTCGTTAAAATCTTTAACATTTAAAAATATAGGATCTGATACAACCGATAAATTATTTTCTGAAACGCAAAAACGATAGCCTTCTTCCAATAAATCTCTTTTTACATCTTCATCAATGTCTTTACCATAGTTTTTAAGTATAATTTCTTTTGGTACTTTACCTTTTCTAAAACCTTTGATATTAACAGTCTTTTTAAGGTGATTTATGATATCTTCCTTTGTCTTTTGAACTTTTTGTATTGGAACTTTTATAAACATCTTCCTTTTTGATGGTTGAACTTTTTCTACTTTTACTTCAAACATTTGACCTCCATAAATTTTACACGCTTTTACCAATATAACAAATAACAATCTATTTTTCAAATAAAATTACACAAAACCAAAGTTTTAATTTACTTGACTTTTTTTATTAAAGCTATATATTGGAAATAGCTTGGTTTTCCCCCTCTTTTAAGGCGTGAAAAGTTTCCCCCTCGATAAAAACTTTTCACGCCTTTTTTATTAAACAATAAAACTTGAAAAATTTTAGTTAAAATTGTAATATTTGCAAGTTATGAGCATTGCATCGCTTATTGCAAAAAAAAAATTGTTAACCATAGAATTTAACCCTCCTAAGAATACTGATATACAAAAACACATTTTAAAACTTGAGCCATTTAAAAACATTGTAGATGCTATTAATGTAACAGATTCTCCAATGGCAAAACCAAGAATGAATTCAATTGTTTCTGCAAATTTTATTAAAGACATAAGCGAACCAATCTTTAACCTAACATGCAGAGATAAAAATAAAATTGCAATTCAATCTGATTTACTAGCAGCAAGTGCTTTAGGTTTAAAAAATATTTTAGCTATTACTGGTGATCCTGCAAAAGACAATGACAGTGTATATAAAATCAATGTATTTGAGTTAATTAAATTGATAAAAAATTTAAATGAGCAATTCAATACTGGTTTTTTTATTGGATGTGCAAGCGACATACCAAAAACAAATAATATTTCTTCAATAGAGTCAAGACTTAAAAGAAAATCTGAAATTGGAGCAGAATTTGTTATCACGCAACCAATATTTTCAAAAAACGATCTGGAAAGATTTTTAGAAGCAAGCAATAATATAAAAATTCACAAAATTATAGGTATAATGCCGATTGTAAGCTACCAAAGCGCGTTGTATCTAAATAATAATGTAAAAGGTATCAATATACCTAAATTCATATTATCTAAATTTGAAAACGCTTCAATAGAAGATTTTAAGCTTATAACATTTGAATTACACAATAAGCTTTTAAATGATATCAAGAATTTATTGCCATATATTGATGGTTTGCATATAATGAAGCTTGATTATGAAATTGCTCAATTAACAAAAAAATTTTTGGAGGTTTGATGGATATTTTTAAAGAAGGTTTAGAGCCTGTAAAAGAGCCAACACAAGAAGATGTTGTTGATGCTATAAATATGATTCTAGATAAAGCACCAAAATGGACCATAGTAGAAGAATTAGAAGAAATTGCAGAGTATATATTAATTTTAGAAAAAGCTTTAGAAAAAAATGGTATAGCTCTTGATAAAAATGATATGAACGAAATTAAATTCGAAGATGAAGAAGAATTTAAAAAAGAAAAAAAATGGTTGTTGCTTCATTTTGTTGGAAAAATTATTAAAAAAGAGGGCCCTTAACTATGTCAATTCTATCAGACAAAGAAATTATTAAAAGAGCTAGACAGGGTATGATTGAACCTTTTGCAGAAACACAAGTAAAGTTAGTAAATGGCAAAAAGGTTATCTCTTATGGAGTATCAAGCTATGGGTATGATATGCGTATATCCAATGAGTTTAAAATCTTTACCAATGTAAACAATTCTATTGTTGACCCCAAGAACTTTGATGATAAAAGCTACGTGGATTTTGTAGGTGATGTTTGTATAATACCGCCAAATAGTTTTGTTTTAGCAAAAAGTGTAGAGTATTTTAGAATCCCAAGAGATATCCTAACCATTTGTGTAGGTAAATCTACATATGCAAGGTGTGGAATAATTGTTAATGTAACACCTTTTGAGCCAGAATGGGAAGGATATGTAACAATTGAGATATCAAATACAACACCACTACCAGCTAAAATTTATGCCAATGAAGGTATAGCACAGGTAATATTCTTAAAAGCAAGTGAAGTATGTCAGGTTAGTTATGCGGATAAAGGGGGTAAATATCAAAAACAAGAAGGTTTAACATTACCAAAGATATAGAAGTAAAGAGAGGAGTTTTTATGTCAGGACACAATAAATGGAGTACAATTAAGCACAAAAAAGCAAAAGAAGATAGTAAACGTGGAGCTATTTTTACAAAAATAATTAAAGAACTTACAATAGCAGCCAGACTTGGCGGAAAAGACCCAGAATCTAACCCTAGACTAAGGCTAGCCATAGATCGTGCAAAAGAAGCAAACATGCCAAAACAAAACATAGAAAAAGCTATTTTAAAAGGTGCTGGTGAACTATCCGGTGTTTCTTATGAAGAAGTACTCTATGAAGGTTATGGTCCATTTGGTGTAGCAATGATAATAAAGGCTACAACAGACAATAGACAGCGCACCACTTCAAGCATAAGACACATATTGAGTAAACACGGAGGCAGCCTTGGTGAAGTGGGATGTGTTTCATGGATGTTTGATAATGTAGGCTATATAACTTTAAAATCTGAAAAAAGCGAAGAAGAAATGCTCGAAATAGCACTTGAGATTGGAGCAAAAGACGTAAAATACAATTCTGAAGATAATATTTATGAAATAATTACAGAACCTAAAGATTTAATGAGTATAAAATCACAACTGGAAAAGAATGGTTTTACAATTGAAAGTGCAGAGTTAACCCTGTTACCACAAACAACAGTCAAACTAGACGCAGAACAGGCAAAAAGTATGATAAAACTTATGGACGCTTTGGAAGATGATGACGATGTGTCAAATGTTTATGCAAACTTTGATATACCAAACGCGATATTAGAAGAACTTGAATGAGTGAAAAATACCTTGGGATTTTGAAAAGTGATGATCCGCTTTTTTTTTATTTAAATAAAATTAAAGAACTTAAACTTCACAATTTTGTCCCTGTAGATTTTTATTTGGTTCAATCATTTTCAAACATGAAAACAAATGTTTATAAATACACATCAAATTTTGACGGCACTTCTTTTGTAGTCAAGTTTTTTGGAAAAAACTCAACAGTTAATAAAAAAATAGCAATAAAAAGACTTTTATGGGAATTCAATAAGCTAAAATTCTTTCAATCATGCTCAAATAAAAAGACTAAAGTTATAAACCCCTACTGTTATCTGCCAGATATTGATTGTGCTTTAGTTGAACCATACATTAATGGGAAAACACTTGATTATTATATAAAAAGTGCTATTGAAAAAAATGAAAAAAATAAACTTTACAAAAGATTAGAATTACTAGCTTTGCTTTTTAGTTGTATTCACAAAAAAGTTAATCAAGATAATTACGATATGATTGTAGAAAAAAACTATTGTTCAAAAATCCTGCATACATTGTACAAAAACAGTTTAATCGACAAAAACAAAATGCTTAGCATAAAAGAAAAATGTATAAAAAAATTTTCCGAAATTAGACATAATACAACACACATACATGGTGATGCAACCACTACAAATTTTATATATGCAAATGGGTCAATTTATGCTATTGACATGGAAAAAGCAAAAATTGCAAGTCTTGAGCTTGATTTAGGTTTTATAGTAGCAGAGCTTAAACATCATTTCATGTTATTTGGACAAAAAGATAATGATGCGTCAGAATACATATCGTTTTTTTTAAATAATTATTGCCTTTTATCATCTAGAAATATAAACGATATAGAAAATAATCTGGAAATTTTCATATCTTTGGGTCTATTTAGAATTGCACGCAATATGTATTTAGATGCAAATTATAGGAAACTTTTGGTAAAAAAAGCTATAGATTTGATACAATGAAATACAAAAACATTTTTTTCGATTTATATGGAACACTTATTGATATAAAAACAGATGATTATAAACCTGAAATCTTTTATTATTTATCAAATTTTTTGAATTATGAAGGGATAAGGGTCGAAAAAGAATTTTTTCAATTAAGATTTGAAGAAAACATAAAACATCAACTATCAATCTCTCAAGAAAAATACCCGGATGTTGATATCAAAAAAGCTTTTTATGATACAATTTTGAGTTTTGGCTATAACACCTGTGATTATCTTCTTGATACAATAATGAAGATATATAGAACTTTGAGTATATTAGAATTCAAGGTCTTTGATGATGTGCACAAAGTGCTTTCAAACTTAAAGAAAGATTACAATTTAGGTTTAATATCAGACGCACAAACAATTTTTTTATATAAAGAAATAGGAATACTATCTTTAGAAAGCTATTTTTCAAGCATTACACACTCAAGTGTACTAGGTTTTAGAAAACCAGATGAGCGGATATTTAAAATTGCACTGGATAAGCTTAATGCCAAAGCTAACGAAAGTGTATATATCGGCGATAGTATAAAAAGGGATATTGGTTCGAAAAAAGTAGGTATGACATTTATTTTAGTCAAACGTGGAGAGTCTATTTATGATAAGGAATTTGGCGAAGCTGATGTTGTAGTTAATACACTTGAAGAAGCCCAGCACTATATTAGGTCAAATGTATGAATTTATTAGAATTTGCAGATATTAAATTAAAACAAAAAAAAATCTTATTTGAACAGCTAAGATCGTTAAATAAAAAAACAAAAAGCGGCAGAAGTTTATTAAAAATACACTCAAAATGGGTAGATGAAGTTATTCAGGAATTTTATAAAAATTTTTCACAAAACACTCAAAACTGTATAGTTGCACTGGGTGGATACGGCAGAAACCAGCTTAATCCTTACTCTGATATTGATTTAATGATACTATATACAAAACTTGATAACTCAATAGAAAAATTATCAAAAGACTTATCTGACCTATTATACAAGCTAGGTTATGATACATCTGTTATAGTAAGGACGCCAAAAGATTGCTTTGAGCTTTCAAAAAAAGACGATACCATAAAAACATCTCTAATGGATAGTAAGTATATATGTGGCAATCAAAAACTCTTTTTGAGATACGAATTTATACTTAAAAAAATAATTGAAATGGACAAAGTTTCATATGTTAAAACAAAAATAGAATCTTATCAAATACGACACGCAAAATATGGGAATACTGTATTTGTCTTAGAGCCAAATATTAAAGAAGGTGTTGGGGGACTTAGAGATTACCACAGTGTAGTATGGATTTATAAGGCTATTTTTAACACAAAAAACGCTCTTGATATGAAAAAACATAATTTAATGACAGACTTTGATTATGAAATACTTACATCTGCCCTTTATTTTTTGTGGCGCTTAAGAAACGCAATGCATTTTGTAGCAAACGGTAAAAATGATATACTGTATTTAAACCTTAGAGAAGCTATTGCAAGTGAAATGCAAATCTACGCTTCATCATATTTTAGTGCTCAAGAAAGATTAATGAGAAAATACTATTATTACGCTAGAAAAATGCAAGATGTGTGCGAAAAACTCATTAATAAAGCTGCTATCTATATTAGCGAAAATAAAAATCCTGTCGTATTTGAAATAGATAGCAAAACCAAAGTAGTAAACAATCACCTAGAGTTTTATGATGATCTTAATCTATACAATATCTTGATTCTTTTTTACTACAGTGTTCGCTATTGTGTAAATCTTTCTTTTGACACCATTTATTCAATAAATACAACAAATATATCAAATCAAAAAAATGACCCATTTACTTTTAAATTATTTAGGCTTATATTTTCTTATCCCAAACCCATATACAAACAAATATATCAAATGCACAAATCAAATTTATTAAACAAATTAATCCCGGAGTTTGGAAAAATTTATTGTTTAAGTGAGTATAGCATGTATCACAAATATACAGTAGATGAACATTCGTTGCAAGCATTGTATTTCTTGGATAAACTTTTTGAAAAAAAAACAGATAGTCCTTTTATTATGAGACTTCAACATATTTTTTTATCCTTAAACGAAAGGGATTTGTTTCTGCTTAGGTTTGCTGTACTATTGCATGATATCGGTAAGCTCAAAAAACAAAAACATGAAGTATTGGGTGCTGAAATGTCGCTTAAGATATCTGATAGATTTGGTTTAGGAAAAGAATTAAAACAAGATCTTTATTTTTTAATTAAAAATCATTTACTCCTAAATAGAGTTATTTCATACCAAGATATTGACGATACTAAAACAGTTTTAAATGTATTAAATACAGTAAAAGATAAAAGAATGCTAAATTTGCTCGTACTACTAACCTATGCAGATATGAATGCAGTAAATGATAATGTGTGGAGTAAATGGAAAGAACAATTGCTTGAAACGCTGTATATAAGATTAATATTATCGCTTGAAAAAAAAGATCAAAACTTTCTTATCTTAACAGATGCAAAAAAAAAGAAAAAAAACTTACTAAATCAAATTCAAGAAAAAGATATCCTAGATTTTTTAAACCGCATACCAGAGAGTTTAATATTTGACATGGATGAACAAACTATTTTACAATTATTAAAAACATTTTCAAAACCACAAAAAAATAATTATTTTATGGTTGAACAAAAGGACGAGTATGCAAGATTGTTTGTGCTTGCCAAAGAAAAGATAGGACTTATTAACAAAATAGCTGGCATAATGCTTTGCGCAAATGCCAGCATAATTTTAGGCAAAACATACACCCTTGACAAAAATAATACAATTGTTGTTTTTACAACAAAAAATAAAAATTTAGATGAAAATTATATTGAAGAACTTTTTTTAAAATCTGAGGAAGATGAGTCTTTTTTGGACGAATGCGCTCGAAAAAATACAAATAAGTTTTTAAATAGATTAGAAAAAACAAAAATAGAAATGTCTATAAAACGTATTGAAGTAGAAGTTGATAATAACCAAAGTGATATATACACAGTTGTTAGAATTCATGCACCTGATAAATTAGGTCTTTTATACGATATTACAAAAGTATTTAAAGATCTAGAAATTTTTATTGGATCCATTATTATTGACACTAAAGGTGAAGTGGCTGTGGATACTTTTTATGTTTTGTCTTCTGGGTTTAAAAAAATTTACGATAGTAAATTTATAGACTTGCTCAAAGCAAGGCTTTACGAAATTTTATCATAATAAAAATGGAAAAAGAAAAAGTATTTCCAAAAGATATAAATGAAATTATTAGTGTTGGTCAAAATATCAATATAGAAATACTTACTGGTGATTATAAAGGAATTTATTACTCGTATGTTTATGATGAAGATAAAGATGGTTTTTTAATTTTCCCTCCAACAGATAGTTTAGGTAGAATGGGTTTTGTTAAAGTAGGTGATATGGTATCAGTTAGTTGTATATCAAAAAAAAATATTAGAGTGGCATTTGACTCTAAAATTTTACAAATTATAAAAAATAGTGACAAAACATTATACAAAATCACCAAACCAACAGAATTTTACAAATACGAGTTTAGAGAAAATTTTAGAGTAGATGTTTTGTTAAATGCAAAATGCTATTTGTATGACAAATCAAGTAAACTCCAAACAAAACAGGCAAGTATATTAAACTTAAGCGCTTCTGGAGCGAAAGTATCGTTAAGTGAGTTTTTTGAACTAAACAAACCAATTATACTTGAGTTCACTTTAGAAAATAAAACATTTAATGTTAATGCAACAATTGTAAGAAGATTACAAATTGATAAAAATACATATCACTATGGTGTGAAATTTGAAGAAATGGATCATAAAGACAAAGATTTTTTGATTAAATTTTGCTTAAAAAAACAAATGGAACTTTTGCGCATGCAAAGAGGTTAAAATGATAGAAACTATAAAACGTTTAAAAATTGCTGTTATCGGAGATGTAATGCTTGATCATTATATATTTGGAAATGTTGATAGAATTTCTCCTGAAGCTCCCGTGCCGGTTTTAAATGTTAAAGACGAAAAATTTTATTTAGGTGGGGCAGCAAACGTTGCAAGGAACTTAAAAGATTTAGGCGTTAATGTTTACCTTATTGGTTGTATTGGCAAAGACGAATCAGCAAATATTTTTAAAAAACTTTGTGAAAATGAAAATATAAATGCAAAACTTATAGAAACAAATAGAATTACAACAAAAAAAACTCGTATTGTGGCACATTCTCAACAAATTGTTAGGGTAGATAGAGAACAAAAGCAACCTATAGATTACAAAACAAAAAATGAAATTGTAAAAGCAGTAACAAAAGAAAATATAGATGCGATTATTATTTCTGATTATGGTAAAGGAGTAATTTCTTCTAAACTTATTGAAGAATTAAGAAATATATTTGATAAATTCATTAGTGTGGATCCAAAAGTAAATCATACAAAAATGTACAAAGATGTAGATCTTATAACACCAAATTTAAAAGAAACTCAAGATATGAGTAAAATTGAGATACAAAATGATAATGATTTAAAAAAAGCTGCAAATATAATTATCAAAAACACAAAATGTAAATATTTGCTCGTTACTCAAGGCGAAAACGGTATGACTCTTTTTTCTCAAAACGGATTTACATACCATGAAAAAGCTTTAGCAAAAGAAGTTTATGATGTAACAGGGGCTGGAGACACTGTAATTGCAGTTTCTACTATGTGCTTTGCTTTAGGTTTTGATCCTATAAAAGCTGTTAAGCTTTCAAGTATTGCAGCATCTATTGTTGTAGGAAAACGTGGCACATCTAGTGTTAAATTTGAAGAAATAAAGGATTATTTATGAGAATAGCAGTTTTAATACCTGCTAGATTGCATTCAACTCGCTTTCCTAAAAAACTCCTATACAAAGTTAAAGATAAAAGCATCATTGAGTGGACGTATCTTGGTGTAAAAAATTCTAAACTAGCCAATATTTGTGCAGTTCTAACGGATTCTAAAGAAATTAAAGAAATTATAGAAAATATAGGTGGCAAAGTCTATTTAGTGGAAGGTAATTTTCCAAGTGGTACTGATAGAATTGCCCATTTTGTTGCTGATAAAAATTATGAAATTATTGTTAATGTACAAGGCGATGAACCATTAATAGATGGGCAAACAATAGATAATCTCATAACATTTTTTATTAAAAATAAACTACAAATGGCAACTTTAGCTGTAAAATGCAATGAATGCGCAGATAATATAAACGATGTTAAGGTTGTTGTTGACAAAAACAACTTTGCACTGTATTTTTCGCGCTCTAAAATACCATACAACGCTAATTTTTACGATAACTATTTAAAACATATTGGTGTTTATATATACGATAAAAATACCTTGCTTTTTTTACACAACCAAAAACCTACTGCACTAGAGTTAGCTGAAAAGCTAGAACAGTTAAGAGCTCTTGAGTATTCAATAAAAATTGGCGTACTTCAAGTATCAAAGCACTTTATTGGTATTGATACAAAAGATGACCTACAATTATTTGAACAGTATATTAACTTTAATTAAATAGATGTCATCTTTTTAAATAAATCTACCTCATATTTTGAACCAATAATAAGCGGCGTCCTATCGTGCAATGTTTGTGGGGTTTTATCCAATATATCAACCAAACCATCGCATGAAGCTCCGCCTGCGTGCTCCACAATATATGAAAGAGGGAAAGCCTCATACAACAATCTTAGTTTTCCTTTTTTATTTTTTTCATCTGCTGGGTATAAAAATACCCCACCTTTCAGTAAATTTCTGTGAAAATCAGAAACAAGAGAACCAATATAACGAGATGTATAACCTTGATCCTTTAAAGTTTCAATATAGTCTCTTATCTTTTTGTCCCATTTATTAGAGTTTGCTTCGTTTACACTGTAAATATTGCCTTTGGGTGGTATTTTTATATCCGGATGGGACAACAAAAACTCACCAACGCTTGGATCAAGTGTAAAACCATTTACACTTCCACCCGCGCAATACACAAACATTGTAGAAGACCCATACACAACATATCCTGCAGCAATCAAATCTCTGCCTTTTTGCAATAAATTGTCTTCTAAAGAACACTCTTCTTCTTTTTTTCTAAAAATACCAAAAATTGTACCAATACTAACATTAACATCTATATTAGAAGAACCATCAAGTGGATCAAATACAACAACGTACTTTCCTTTTTGATACTTAGGTGGTATTTCTATTGCAGTTTCTACTTCCTCAGATGCCATAACACATACTTTGCCTATATGATCCAATGCTTCAATCATCTTTTGATTTGCAAACACATCCAGTTTTTGCTGAGTCTCACCAAAAATATTTTGCGTATCTAAACTACCCAAAATATTCACCAAGCCTGCTTTATTAACTTCTCGTGCAATAATCTTTGAAGCAAATGCAATCTGCTCTAAAATAATTGTAAAATCACCTGTAGCTTCTTTAAATCTCCTTTGTTCTTCAAGGATAAATCTACTTAAATTTATAAGCGCCATAGATTGCCTCCTTTACAAGTAAATAAATATCATAGACAAAATACCAACAACCAAACACATAAACAATACTGGCAAAATTGTTGCTTTTATAAATTGGGCTTCTTCTTTTCCACCAACACCAATCGTTGCTGCTGCATTTGTAATTTTTGACGGTGTGATAGCTGATGCTATGCCACCTCCTACAGCATGAGCCGCATAAATCCACATAAATGCATTTGCACCTACAGTTGATATTGTAGCTTCCCACTGAATTTTTGCAAACAAAACATTAGATGCAGTAGCGCTACCTCCAACAAATGCTCCAATTAAACCCAAAAACGGTGCAATTAATGGATAAAAAGATCCAAAACTTTTGGCAAAACTACTTGATATTATAATGTCCATATTGTTTTGAGTAAAGTTTGAAGATGGAACTAATTTTGAGCCAACAACATCCATACCAGACCATGCCATTATGTATGCAACGCTAAAAAATAATGAGTAAGCCAAAAATGGCCCCCAAATCCTTTTAAGCCAAAGCTTTGTAACCTTGTTTAATTGTTCTTTTGTGGGCTTTAAAATAAATATTGATAGTATACCAACAACCATAATCCAAAACCATACACTGGAAAGAATATTTAAATCTTCTTTTTTATCAGCAAAAATGTGAATTATTTCATAAGGATTTAGTAAATTACTCAAATAAAGTTTAACAGAATGCATATTTACAATAAATGATAATAAAATAAGAATAATAAAAGGAGAAGATGCGACAAGTAGATCTTTTTGAAAAAAAGTCTGTCTTTGAGTAGAATTGGAGCCATTTTTATAATAAAAGTATACAAAAACCATAGTGGCAAGTCCTGATAATACACCTATAATTTCAACCGGCGCAATTTTTGACCACGCCAAAAATAAAGCAGTTAAAGATAATACCAGACCAGAAAGCGTCGCAGCAATCCAGTTCTTTTTTAACGCATGCATCCCTCCAACAGTGTATAACATTAAAAATGCAAACAGCATAGAAACAAATGGCAAAAATGCCGTAATCTTAAAAGTATACTCCCACACAAAACTCGACAAACTATCTATACCAGGTGGCTTTATACCAAAACTCATAGCGACCTTTGCAGGCAACGTAATGGGTATAGAAAATAACGCAAATGAAGTTAGTGGATCATAGCAAAGAATGCTTATTGCAATAGCTGCAACAGGACTGAACCCAAGGAGTCTAAATATTGGTGGAAACATAGCAGGTGTTACCATACCAAGAGCAGTTGATAAACTACCAAAACCCATACCTAAAAATAATGTTTGTTCTTCTTTGTTTTTAGTTATGCCTTTTATATAATCGATAATTTTAGATAAAGCTTTTGTTTCATTCATTAAAAAAATTAAAAACATGGTAAATGTAACAGCCAGAGAAATACCAAGCGCTTTTACAATACCCATTATTGTTGCGCCCCATACTACAGCATATGGTGTTTTAAAATAGTAAACAGCTATTGCAAAACAAAGTAGCCAACCAAAAACAGATACAAAGCTACCAGAGCGATTAAAAACAAGCATACCTACTAAAACAAGCAAAATAGGCAAAATAGCAACAAAAAAATCCATACACCCTCCGCCTTATATATTTACAAATATGTTAATTAAAAATATAAACATTGTCAAGAAAATGTAAAATTACACTTTACAAAATTTTAAAGCTTATAAATAACTACAACAAAAATAACTATATATTAAATACCTTCGTACTTTTCTACAATTTTGTTATCTTTATCAACTATAACAACTTTTGGTACAACTTTATCTGCTTCACTGTCTTCTACCAAACCAAAAGCTGCTATTATAATTTTATCACCTACAGCAACTTTTCGCGCTGCTGCTCCATTTAGACAGATTACACCCGAACCCCTTTTGCCTTTTATTGTGTAAGTTTGAAACCTCTCACCATTATCTATGTTCCAAATATGCACATACTCATATTCTTTCATGTTTGCCGCTTCCATTAAATCTTCATCAATTGTTATGCTGCCTATATAGTGTAAATCTGCTTGAGTTACTGTAGCTCTATGGATCTTTCCAATAAGCATATTTCTAAGCATAATCCCCCCTTTAAATCCACATATTGTCAATTAGTCTAGTTTTTCCAAAAAACACTGCCAAAGATATCAAAGTTTTACCCAAAACTACTTCCTTTAACTCACTCAAACAATCAGTTGAATTGATGCTAATGTAATCAATGCGCGCTAAATCGTAAGAATTTATAACATTTTTCATATTCTGGATAATTGTTTGAGAGTCATAAATTTTTGCATCTATTAACTCTTTTGCCTTATCAAGAGCTTTTTTTAAACAAATAGCTTGAGAACGCTCTTTAGCGTTTAAATAAACATTTCTTGAACTCAAAGCTAAACCATCTGCATCCCTTTTAATTTCACAAGGCACAATTTCTACATCAAGATTTAAGTCTTCCACCATTTTTTTTATAATAATTAGTTGTTGAGCATCTTTTTTGCCAAAATATGCCCTGGTTGGCTTTACAATGTTAAATAGTTTTAAAACAATTGTTGTTACACCTTTAAAATGAGTGGGGCGCGATTTTCCCTCAAGCGGTTTACTTAAAAAAGAAACCTCAACGTAAGTTTGATAACTTTGTGGATACATTTCTTCATAGCCTGGGTAAAATATTACATCAACGCCATTTTGTTCACACAAAATTCTATCTTTCTCAAAATCTCTTGGGTATGTGTTAAAATCTTCATTTGGCGCAAATTGCAATGGATTTACAAAAATGCTAACTACTACAATATCATTTTGTGATCTAGCTTTTTGGATTAAAGATAAATGCCCTTCGTGTAAATAACCCATCGTAGGCACAAAACCAATGCTTTTTTGTGCTAAAATTGCTTTTTTTGAAAACTCTTTCATTTGCTCAATAGTGTGTATAACTTCACTCATATGAATACTCCAACGTTGGGAATTCATTGTTTTTCACTTCTTTAATATAGTCTTTAATACCCTTTAGAGCATCTTGTTTTAATGAAGCGTATCTTTTAACAAATTTTGGTTTAAAATCATCAAAAAGCCCAAGCATATCATGAAAAACCAATACCTGGCCATCACAATAAAGCCCTGCCCCAATACCTATAGTGGGAATTTTTAGCTTTTGTGTAATTTCTTTTGCAAGATTTAGCGGTATAGCTTCCAAAACTATAGCAAAAGCACCTGCTTGCTCCAAACTAATCGCATCATTTATTAATTTTTGCGCTTGTTCTTCAGTTTTTGCTCTTACACTGTATGAACCAAAAATATTGATAGACTGCGGTGTAAGCCCCAAATGACCAATAACTGGTATACCACTTGAAACCAATTTAAAAACGGTTTGAGCAAATTCTTCACCACCTTCAAGTTTTACACAATCGCAAAGTGTTTCTTTCATCATCCTACCAGCGTTTTCTAATGCTTTTTCGGTTGATGCTTGGTAACTCATAAATGGCATATCAACTATTAATAACGCGTTGCTTACACCTTTTTTTACGATTTTGCCATGATAAATCATCTCATCTAAACTAACTGGCAATGTAGAATTATTTCCCTGCACAACCATGCTTAGAGAGTCTCCAACAAGTATCGAATCAATACCAGCTTCATCTGCAATTTTTGCCTGGGTATAGTCATAGGCTGTAATCATAGTTATTTTTTCTTTTGATTTCATACTCGCAAACTTTGGTACAGTCATTTTCATAAATTACTCCTTATTAAATAAAAAAAGCCCAAACGCATTTTACACGCATTTGGGCTTTTTTTATTTTAATTTGTTCGCTTAAAGCTCCCACGGGAGTCTTTGTGCTATTTAACAAAAAATTTACCCTCTTAACAAACAATTTTTATTGAGTCGCGATCCTGTTCGCGCTCAAGTAAAACTTTAACATTTTTACCTAAAATGTTTAAGTTATCATTTAACTCATTTAAAGCTACAAGCCAAAAACATCTATTTAGTAAATACCTATGGGGAATGTTCAAAAAATCACCCTTAATAATGATATCCCAAAATATTAAAATGTCAATATCGATATTTCTTGGACCCCATTTTATGATAGTCTGCCTACCCATCGCCTTTTCAATTGACTTTACAAAAATTAAAAGCTCGTATGGATCTAGATCAGTTTCAATTTCTATAACCTGGTTATAAAAGTTTTCCTGGTTTTTATAACCCCATGGTGGGCTTTCGTACAAACTTGAAAATTTTAAAATATTTATTTTGTTGTTTTGTTTTATATAATTAATAGCATCTTGTATATTTTTCTTTCTATCGGCTATATTTGACCCCAAACCTAAAAAAACATTATTGTATTTCATAATGATTTTATAGCATCCACTGCTTTTTGTATATTTGGGTTTGTGATGCTTATCCTAAAATAACCTTCACCGTAGTCTCCAAAACCTACACCAGGCGTTACCACAATTCCTTTTTCTTCAAGTAATTTTTTGGCAAAGTCTTTGGAATTATAACCATGCGGTACTTTTACCCAAAAATAAAATGTAGCAAGTGGCTCCTCAAAATCAAAATTTGCTTTTCTTAGTGCTTGAGCCATCTGGTTTTTGCGCTCTTGAAAGATGTTTCTTATAGGTTCATTTAGCGATTTGTAGTTATTTAGGGCAAAAATGCCAGCTGTTTGCAATGCTCCAAACACACCTGAGTCTACATTTGTTTTAATTTTGGCCAGACCATAGATACCTTCTTTATTGCCTACAGCAAAACCTATCCTCCAGCCAGTCATGTTAAATGTCTTTGAAAAAGAATGTAGCTCAATGCCAACCTCTTTTGCTCCATCAATTTCCAAAAAACTCACTGGTTTGTAATTATCGTAATAAATTTCAGAATATGCATTATCTGATGCAACCAAAAAACCATATTTTAAAGCAAGTTCAACAACTCTATTGTAAAAATCTTTCGTGGCAATAGCGCTTGTTGGATTATTTGGATAGTTTATAAACATAATTTTTGTTTTATTCAACACGCTTTTATCAATTGCGTCCAGATCTGGTAAAAAGCCATTTTCTTTCAAAAGTGGCATCTTATAGACAGAACCACCAGCAAACATTGTGGCAGTAGCATAAACTGGATATCCTGGATCTGGTACAAGCGTATAATCGCCTTTGTCAACAAAAGCAAGTGGCAAATGAGCAATGCCTTCTTTTGAGCCAATTAGAGCAAGACACTCATTTTGTGGGTCTAAATCTACATTAAACCTATCTTTATACCAGTTTGCTACAGCTGCTCTAAACTCAAAACTTCCTTCGTATGAGGGGTACTGATGGTTTTGAGGATCCTCAAGGGCTTGTTTTGCAGCTTCAATAATTTCTTTTGGCGTTGGTATATCTGGATCACCTATGCCTAAATCAATGATCTCAACGCCTTTTTGCTTTACCTGTGTCTTTAGTTTATCAATTTCTGCAAATAGATAGGGTGGCAGTTTTTCAATCCTTTCTGAGAGTTTAAACATTTTTACTCCTTTACTGGATTTATTAATTTACCTATTTTTTCTATTTCAATTTCTATAACATCACCTACTTCAACACCGCCAACACCACTTGGGGTACCAGAAGCTATTAAATCACCCGGATATAATGTCAT
The DNA here is from genome assembly GCF_900101285.1 of Desulfurella multipotens. Lineage (NCBI taxonomy): Bacteria > Pseudomonadati > Campylobacterota > Desulfurellia > Desulfurellales > Desulfurellaceae > Desulfurella > Desulfurella multipotens. Next base: position 17,981 of record NZ_FMYU01000014.1, on the reverse strand, counting down.
TATTTGGGATATAAATGAAACAAGCTCATACACATTAAATATCATATGTGATGTTGTAGAATTTTGCCTGATTTGCCCATTTACTTTTGTTGTAATTTTTAGATTCATAGGATCAACTTCAGTTTCGATAAAAGGACCAATTGGTGCAAATGTATCAAAACCTTTTGCCCTGGTCCATTGCCCATCAATTGATTGTAAATCTCTTGCTGTAACATCATTTATAATTGTATAGCCAAATATGTAATCTTTAGCTTGATCGACAGATACATTTTTACATACTCTGCCAATTACCACACCCAGTTCTCCTTCATAATCAACTCTTTTTGACATATGTTTGGGATAGATAATAGGTTCGTTTGGACCAATAACAGTACTTGAAGGTTTAATAAACATTTTAGGCACACTTGGCTTTTCATCTTTCATTTCCTGAATATGATCGTTATAATTAAGACCAATGCCAATGATTTTTGAAGGTAAAACTGGTGGCAAAATTTTTATGTCATTTATGTTAGCTTTTTTAATAACTTCAAAATTGTTATACAAAAAATTATTTGACAAACACTTTACACTTTCATTTTCAAGCAACCCATAATACTCTTTGTTCTCATGATAACATCTCAAAAACTTCATAAACCCCCCAAAAAATCTTTAATAGTTTCGGCTCTATCGCCTTCTCTTAATATAACTTTATTTTCAAAATCTACAATAGTGGATGCTGTGTTTTTTGTTTTACCTGTTATAATAACATCAACAATACCAAAATAATACTTTATCAATTCTTTTGAGTTATTAATTGGCTGTTTTTTTGAGATATTAACACTTGTTGAAGTTAGCGCAAAACGCTCTACAATTTTTTTAATATAAGGACCAAAGGCAAGACGATAAGCAGTTTTTCCATCCTTTGAAACATAAAAAGGCAAATTTATTTTATTTTTTAAAATTAAAGTAGCGCCTAAATTTAACAAATTCAAAGCTTCTTCATCTACATACGCACTTTTTAAAATAAAATCAAGACTGCACAGAACTATCAAAGGATTTGATAAATCTCTTCTTTTTATCTTAAAAATCTTTTTGTTTGCATAAGTATTAAATATGGACGCACCAATACCATATATAGTATCTGCTGGGTAAATAACGATCCCATTTTTTATGCTATTTAGATATTTAAAAGAATCTGTGTCTTTGCACACAATTGTTTTCATAAAAATTTATGGGGCAAGTAGTGGGCTTAATCAACTCACCCTAAACAAATTCTATTATTATTTGTAACCATAATTCAACTCAAAACCTGTATTTTTTATTTGTAAAATGAAAGCAATACAAAACTTTGCTCATGAGATGAAATTATCTACTATTTTACTATTAAATCTTTCTGACATATCAAAACACATTGCAACTTCCGATGATTTCATTTTCAGAAATTCGAAAAATTTGGCACAACTTACTTTTACTCATCATTTATATTTTACCAAATTGTTAATCATATTGCAACCGCTTTACATAACTATCAAATATCAGATAAAAATAATTGACAATTTTTATGTAAGGTATAAAATGATATTATAAATTTATTTTAAGAGGATTTATTGAGAATTAAAATTATTCTTGAGAGCCCAAAGAGTATTGTTTTACAGGTAGGGTTTAATTCTATTATTCAATGGTTTATTTATAGTAACATTAAAGATTCATGGCTACACGATATAGGTTTTAAATATGAAAAAAGACAATTTAAATTATTTTGTTTTTCATCTTTTTTAGAAAAAGCTCAATTTATAAATGAAAAAAAATTATTCATTTTTCCAAAAATTGTAAGTTTTATATTTTCTTCACCGGTAAATTGGATAATAGAAAACCTAGCTTCAAAAAGCTTTACAACTAAAAAAATAAGTATCTGGCAAAATGAATTATACCTATCAGAAGTTTCGGTATTAAAACCCCCACAAATTACACAAAATGAAATTAAAATTAGAGCTATTACACCCATAGAAGTTCACTCAACCTTTCATATATAAACAAAAGAAAACATACTATTATAATCCATATGAAAAAGAATTTTCTCTTTTAATTGCCAATAATGCAGCAAAAAAATGGGAAGCATTTTATAAAAAACCGCCAGAATCAGAATTAAAATTAGAACCAATAGGTTTTAACAAAGAAAAAATTGTCAGATTTGGATCAAAAAATAGTTTAATAATAAAAGGTTGGACTGGTAATTTTAAGTTGCTTGCTGATTCTAAGATGTTAGAGTTTATTATTGATGCTGGTTTAGGTAATAGAAACAGTCAGGGTTTTGGAATGGTAGAAGTAATCCAATAATTTTTACTTAAGTTTTCTGAAATTTTTAAAATACGCTTCAGTGGAGGATTAATGATTGAAGCTGTTTATCAGATAAGTCTAACACAAAAAACTAAAGATTTTCTGGAAGAATTCATAGAAGACATTGGAAACAATTACAAACATGTTTTTAAAATAAAATTAAACATATCAAATATTGATCATCCTTTATATGAAGGAATCGATTATGAAGAATTTGATCCAGATAAAAAATTGAAATACTTTTATAAAAAAGGTAGTGCAAATGGTCCAGACAAAACACCTACTTCAAAAATTACAAAAATCTTAAAGTATTCTCAAACAAATGAAGATCAATTGACAAAAGATAATAAAAAACTTCCGAAAAGCTTTTAGCTAAATATCTACTGTTTACTTTTTTAATGTTTGTGTCATTCTGAAGCGATAGCAAATAATCTATTCATTTTTTATGTTTAGGAGATCCTTCGTCGCTTACGCGCCTTTTAGGATGACAAAAAGGAGCGTCATTGTAAAGCACTAGCGAAAAATCTGCATTTAGTAATTTTTTTTAAGCAATGAGATTATTCATCAGCCACTAAAGTGGTCTTCCCAATAAAAAAATAATTCAGTAATAACGTAAAAATCTGGTTATTTCCCACATACTTATTACACTATCTAAAATATTATTGCAAAAAATTAAAAAATAAATGGGGTGAGTAGTGGGACTTGAACCCACGGCCCCCAGGGCCACAACCTGGTGCTCTAACCAAACTGAGCTATACCCACCACAATATGGTGAGCCGCGAAGGGATCGAACCTTCGACCGACGGATTAAGAGTCCGTTGCTCTACCAGCTGAGCTAGCGGCCCACACATCAATTATGATAATTATAAGAAAAATTTTGTCAAGAAAAATGAATTTTTAAAAAACAATATTAATATATTGAAAAATTATTACAAACTAAATTTTAGTGGATTTTTTTTATTTTTTGACTAAAATTACATCAGAATAGTATATGTGGGGCGAGACTGAAAAAGGAGGTTTTATGCAAATTAAGAGGAGAACCTTTTTAAAGGGTGCTTTGGCTGGGTCTGCATTATTGTCTGTGCCTTTAATTTTTGATTCAAAAGCACAGGCAAGGGAAGAATTAAAACCGTATAAGCCCGATAAGGTAACCTTTAATTTTTGTGAAATGTGCTTTTGGAATTGCACGGAAAAAGTTTTTGTAAATGATGGCAAAGTTAGAAAACTTGAAGGCAACGACAAAAGTCCATTAAATTGGGGCAAATTATGTGCAAAAGGTCAAGCAGGTATTAAAACTCTATACGATGATAATAGACTAAAAACTCCATTGATTAGAGTTGGTGAACGCGGTGAAGGCAAATGGAAAAAGGTTTCTTGGGAAGAAGCTTTTGAGTTTGCTGCAAAAAAATTTAAAGAAGTCATAGATAAATACGGACCAGAAACAATTGCACTTGAAATGCATGGTACAGGAGAGCCTGCAATTCACAGGCTTTTTGAAGTCTTAGGTGGAACAACAAACTTTGCAATACCAGCTTATTCTCAATGTACAGGTTCTAGAGACATTGGATTTTATTATACATTTGGTGCAGCACTTGGTGGCCATGAGCCGTATGACTTGTCAAACAGTAGGTATATAATTTTAATTGGTAGAAATGAGACAGAATCACTCCATGTAAGTGAGCTTTACCATTTTGCAAAAGCTATTGGCAATAAGGCTAAAATAGTTTATGTTGATCCAAGGTATACACATACAGCAGCAAAAGCTGACAAATTCTTGCAAATTAAACCCGGAACAGATACTGCTTTTGTTTTAGCGCTTATCAATGTTATGGTAACAGAAGATTTGATTAATCACGATTTTGTAGAAAAATATACAACAGGCTACGATAAACTAAAACCGCATATAGTAAAATACACACCGCAATGGGCTGAAAGCCAAACAGGTATAAAAGCAGATGAAATTATCCAGATTGCAAGAGAGATTTCCTCTTTTGCACCGAACTGTATTATAGTCCCACCTCGAAGGTCAACCAGATATGGCTTTGATACACAGCTTTCACGCGCTATTGCTATTGCAAATGCCTTGCTTGGTAACTGGTTTCAACCGGGTGGTTTTTTCAAGGCCAACAAAATCAAAGTTCCAAATGCAGATATGCCAGATGTTGAAGAATCAAAATATGCTCAACTAGCCCAACAAAGAAATGCAGCTAATGCTGTTTTGTCACTTACAAATTTACCTAACACTACACAAGAAATTGTAGGGGTACTTGGACTTGATAATGTTTTATGGGAAGCTATAAGAACACAAAAGCCATACCCAATCAAAGCAATGATTAGCTATGGAACAAATCCATTATTCCATAATGGTGATTCAAATAAGATTAAAGAAGCCATTAATAAACTTGATTTTTATATGGTTGTTGACATATTGCCATGGGAGCATACACTTTATGCAGATATAGTTTTTCCCGAATCTACATACTTAGAAAAATACGATGCACTAAAATCTATCAGCTGGAAATATCCTTATGTACATTTTAGAGAGCCAGCTGTAGATCCAGTTTATGATACTAAAGACATATGGGCAATAGTACATGGTATTGCAAAACATATGGGTCTTGGTGAGTTTTTTCCATATAAAGATGCAAAAGGCGTATTCTTTAGCTCATTAAACCAAATGCCAAAAGACCAAAGAGACAAATTACTAAAAGATGGTGTAATATCACTTGGACCAATACCAGAAGATGTTGATTTAAGCGGTGATATTGATCCAAAAGTTGCCTATCAAAAAATGCTTGATGCATACAAAAAGGCACCATTTAATCCATATCCAATTGCTTTAGGAGAAGATGTAAGTTTTAATACTGGCAGCGGGAAAATCGACATTTACTGCGAATCCTTAAAAGAAGGCGGGTTTGATCCACTACCAACCTACACTCCGCCAAATAAATCAAAAAAACAAAATGAATTCAGGCTTGTTTTTGGTAGAGTAGCAGTTCATACACACGCAAGAACTCAAGATAACGAATGGTTGCTTGAGCACTATGATGACAATAGTGTATGGATCAATCCAAAAGATGCTAAAGCTATAAATATCAAAGATGGTGATAAGGTAGTATTGGTTAAAGGTAATCTTAAATCACCCTACCCTGTTAAAGCTAAAGTGACAGATAAAATCATAGAAGGCACAATATTCATTGCTCATGGTTGGGGAAGGTTTTCGCCGTACGTTACAAGATGCTATAAAAAAGGTGTTTCAGACGCTGAGTTTTGTTCTAATGATTCTGATCCGGTAAGTGGGGCTGCTGCTTTCTTGAATTCATTTGTTAGCGTCGAAAAAGCCTAAAGGAGGTTAATAGCAATGTTTGAAAGGCCAAAAAAAGAAAAAAACTATGCTATGGTTATAGTTCAGGATAGATGTGTTAATTGTAAAGCCTGCGAAGTAGCATGTAAAGCTATGTGGGAAGTACCAGATGGTAAATTAAATTATCGCACAAAGGTTTTAGACATAGAAAAAATAGAAAATGGTATTAGAAAAATGACATTTATGCCTATTTTGTGCAATCAATGTGATAATCCACCATGTGTATGGGTCTGTCCAACAGGTGCAAGTTATAAAAGAAAAAGCGATGGCATTGTGCTAGTTACACCTAATATGTGCATTGGTTGCAAAGCATGTATGGAAGCATGCCCATATGATGCAAGGTATTACAATGAAGAATTAGGTGCTGTAGATAAATGCACATTTTGTTTGCCAAGGCTTGAGAGCGGTTTGGAACCTGCATGTGTTCAAACATGTGTGGGTGGCTCAAGAAATTTTGGTGACTTAAATGATCCAAACTCTATTGTCTCTAAATTACTAAAAGAAGCTACAAACTATTGGGTTTTAAAACCAGAAGATGGCACTTTTCCAAATGATTTCTATATAAGCAATTCCGCAAAAACTGAGTAAAAAAAGGGGCTCAAAGAGCCCCTTTTTTTACATTTCTTTTTCTAAAACTTCAGCTAATTTCTTGAGATCTTTCATTAAATTTTCAAATTCTGGTATCGTTAGTTGCTGCGAAGCATCTGATATTGCAATTTCTGGTTTATAATGTACCTCAATAATTAGCCCATCTGCACCAGCTGCAATAGCTGCCTTTGAAAGCGCAGCAACATAATCTCTTTTTCCTGCTGCATGAGATGGATCAATAATTACGGGAAGATGAGTAAGTTTTTTTAAAACTGGCACAGCGGATATATCAAGAGTATTTCTTGTAGCTGTTTCAAACGTTCTAATACCTCTTTCACAAAGTATTACATTTGCATTGCCTTCACTCATTACATATTCAGCACTCATAAGAAGTTCTTCTATAGTTGTTGACATACCTCGCTTTAGTAAAACTGGCTTTGTTGTCTGGCCCACAAGCTTTAAAAGTGCAAAATTTTGAATATTTCTTGCTCCAATTTGTAAAACATCAGCATAATCCAAAATCAAATCAAGATCCTTTGGGTTCATAACTTCTGTTACAATGGGCAAACCTGTTTCAATTTTTGCTTCTTTTAATAGTTTTAAACCTTCTTCACCAAGACCTTGAAAAGTATATGGATTTGTGCGAGGCTTGTAAGCACCACCTCTTAATAGCTTTGCACCAGCTGATTTTACTCCTTTTGCGGTTGTTAGTATTTGATGACGATTTTCTACGGAACATGGTCCTGCAATAACTGTAAATTTTCCTTCACCAATAGCAATTCCGTTAACATAAACTGTGGTTGGCTCTGGCCTATTTTCTATACTTGCAAGCTTATATGGTTTTGATACTCTGTATACTGTTTCTACCCCACTTTCCATAGATAACAACGATAATGGATCTATCTTAAGCTTATCTTTTGAAAATTCCCCAACAACACCAATAACGGTGCGTTCACTCCCCTTACTTACATGACTTACAAAGCCTAATTCGCTAATTTTTTTAACAACGTTCTCAATCTGCTCATCTGTAGCAGACTTTTTCATTATAACTATCATAAAACCTCCTCATAAATTTTTTGCAAAAAAAAAGCCGGTTGGAGTAGTCCACCCCAACCGGCTAATTAAAGCCTAAAAAGGATAGACTACTCCTGCCAGCTATAAAAGTAATACCACCAATATGATCTATTTATATTCTCAATAGCTAAAAGAGAGTCAAATTTTTCCATATTTTTCTATATAGCATAAATTTTTGTATATTTCAAGAAAAAACTTAAAACAAACAATCTTAAAATAATAAGCATTTTACAAATTTTTAATAAAATCTTGATATTAGAATAAATTTAGTTTATATTCTAAATGAAGGAAACAATTATGGAAATATCTGAATTAACCGTTTACATTCAAAAATATGGTTTGTTGTTTGTATTTATTTTTACATTTTTAGAAACCGTTGTTTTTGCAAGCCTCATTGTTCCAGGCGAAACCGTGGTAGTATTAGCTGGCATAATGGCCCAAAAAGGATACTTAAAAATAGAATCTTTACTAATTGTTGTTATAGTTGCAGCTTTTTTAGGGTATTTAACAAGTTATTTTATAGGAACTTTTTTTGGAGACCTTATAATAAAAAAAAGGCTACTTAAAGATAAATACTATAAGCCTACCCAGTTCTTTTTTGAAAGATATGGTGGTATATCTGTTTTATTTAGTAGATTTTTATCGCTTTTAAGAAGTTTCACTGCATTAGTTGCCGGTATTTCTAAAATGAACTTTGCTGTATTTGTTACATTTGATGCTATAGGCGCTGTTTTATGGAGCTTTTTTTATGTGTATTTAGGGTATTTTTTAGGTTTGCAATTCCAGGAGGTTGAAAAGTATTTTGGAATAGTAGGCATCATAATGTTAGTTGGAGGAATTTTGATCTTGTACCTATTTTATAAATATAAAAGGAGGTAATTATGGAAAAACTTATCTTGAGTATCCCTTTTTTTGCTGCAAACTCTCACGGTGAATTTGTAGCAAGAGCAACAAGCGCAAATGGCTTTGAATCTGGACCCTACCCTGAAGGATTTAATCTTGATGGTAAATTAGATTGTATTGTTGGTTTTAATGAATTTGAAAAACTTCAAAGAATATCAAAAGACGATTATCAACATATAATAATATTATTTAGAGCTATAGTTCACAATGATCAAGTAAAACATTTGATAATTGGTTTTTATGAAACAGACAAACTGGATTTAAAAGAAATAGCACCAGGTAAATATCAAATAACAGCACAAAAAGCCCATTTTGTTACAACCAATGAGTCAGTAGACGTATCAGACAAAATAATAGCCTACAACCTACAAAATAAAATTTTACGCTCAAATAGCCAAAACCATCCAGAGTATGCAGTTTGGCTAAACGATTGGTACAACAATATTTCTTCAAAAGAAAATAAATTCTTTCAATATAAAGATTACTGCCTGCAATTAAGGCAAAAATCGCTTACTTAAAGGGGGTTATTTATGGGCGAGGTAAATAAAAAAGTAATTGCAATATGTGGAGCAGGAGGCTGTGGTAAAAGCACACTTGTAGAAGACATACTATTTACAAACAAAAAAATAACAAGAAAAGGCTCAGCTGAAAAAGGGAACCTTACAATGGATTTCGATAGCGAGGAAATTGAAAGAAAAGTCTCAATACAGCTTTCCATTGCAAATATTCAAAACAACAATAATACAATTTATTTAATTGATACACCAGGTTATCATAACTTTATAGGTGATGCACTCTGTGGTATTAGAGCCAGTGATAGTGCTATTTTGGTAGTTGATATACTAGAAGGTGTAAAAGCTCAAACAGAAAGGTTTTATTATGAGCTTGAGAAAGAAAATAAACCTTTTATTGTTTTTGTAAATGCTATCGATAAAGAAAATAGTAATTTTTCTAATGCTTTGAAATCTATAAATGAGTTATTTAAAGCTATTGCATTCCAAATACCAATTAAAGATAAAGAAAAAGTTATTGGCTACATTGATACATTAAGCTTAAAAGCGTATGATTTTAATCAAAAAGAAATAGAGTTACCCCAACAGCTAAAAGAAGAAGCAAACAATTATCATTCTTTGATAATTGAAGAAGTGTCTTCTTTAAATGATGAATTATTAGAAAATTATTTATCAGGTGAAGAGTTAAATCAAAATTTATTTAATAATACTTTAAAAGAAGCTATAGCTTCTCAAAAATTAATACCAGTACTTGTAGGCAGTGCTCTGGCAGGTTATAATACCCAAACATTAATTGATTTCGCAAACACATATTTGCCTTCAGCTAAAAATGAAGATAATACTTCAAAAGGCTTTGTTTTTAAAACCTACAATGATCCTCAATCTGGAAAATTAAGCCTTATTAGAATCCTAAGCGGTAAATTTACACCAGATAGCATTTATTACAACTTAAACAAAGACCAGGAAGAACGCATTGGATCTATACAAACTTTGATTGGCAAAAACCCTATAAATCTTACATCAGCTGAAGCAGGAGATATAATTGCAGTAGCTAAATTAAAATATACACAAACAGGCGATACATTATCAAATGACAAAAAAGACACGCCAGTTGAGTTTGTAAAAATGCCATTGCCTTTTATTTCCTATGCTGTATATGGTTCATCAAAAAATGACGACGAAAAAATCTCTACATACATGAGCAAAATTCTGGAATCAGATCTAACACTATCTTTTAAGAAAAATACCGAAACAAACGAATTTATACTAACAGGTATGGGTACAAATCATTTGGAAGTTGTAGTTTCGCGCCTTAAAAAATTTGGTCTTGATATCAAACTAAAACTACCAAAAGTAGCATACAAAGAAACTATAAAGGATAAAACCACACACAAAGCAAGATTTAAAAAACAAACAGGCGGTCATGGACAATTTGGAGACGTAACAATAGAAATAGAACCCTTGCCAAGGGGTGCTGGGTTTGAATTTGTTGATATGATAGTAGGTGGCGCAATACCTCGCCAATTTATACCATCAGTTGAAAAAGGTGTAAAAAGCGCTATGGAAAAAGGACCACTTGCAGGATACCCTATGACGGATATTAAAGTTAAGCTTATAGATGGTATGTATCATCCTGTTGACTCAAGTGATTTTTCTTTTCAAATGGCTGGTTCCATAGCATTCAAAGAAGGTGTGCTAAAATGCAAGCCAACGCTTTTGGAACC
>NZ_FMYU01000012.1:0-53189 GCF_900101285.1 Desulfurella multipotens | reverse complement strand
ACCAGGTAGCCAAGATAAAAGAACAGATAAAGTCTTATGAAAATCAATTAAAAAGCTTAAAAAACCAGATAAACATAGCCCAAAACAACCTAAAACATACAAACATAATAGCCCCTGTAGATGGTATTGTAACTCAAAAAAACATAGAGGTTGGTCAGTATGTTCAGCCAGGTCAAACACTACTTATGGTAGTACCTCTAAAGCCTGCATGGATTAATGCAAACTTCAAGGAAACACAGATACACAGAATAAAAATAGGTGATAAAGCAACAGTAACCATAGATGCCTACCCAGGTGTAGAATTTAAAGGCTACGTAAAAGACATAGATGCAGGAACAGGTGATAGGTTTTCACTACTACCACCACAGAATGCTTCTGGAAACTACATAAAGATAGTCCAGAGGGTACCAGTAAGAATAGAGCTCTACCCATATGACTACAAAAAATATCCCCTAAGGGTTGGTTTAAACTGTGAAGTTACAGTGCATGTTAAACACTAAGGGGCTATAGATGGCACAACAGAAAGTAAACCCATACTTAATAGCTCTTACGGTTATGATACCAACCTTTATGGTGCTTATGGATACATCCATTGTTAGTGTAGCTTTACCGTATATTGCAGGACCATTATCTGTTACATCAGATGATGCAGCCTGGACATTAACAGTCTATATTGCAGCCAATGCAATAATTCTGCCCGTTACAGGCTTTTTTTCTCAAAAGTTTGGTAGAAAAAAATTTTTTCTTTTTAATGTTATTGCTTTTACTGTATCTTCATTTTTATGCGGTATTGCTCCAAATCTAGACCTTTTGCTATTATTTAGAGCGCTTCAAGGTTTTAGTGGTGGCACACTTCAGCCATTATCTCAGGCAATACTTATGGAGAGTTTTCCTATTGAAAAACGCACGCAAGCAATGAGCATTTTTTCTATAGGTGTTGTATTTGCACCAATTTTGGGACCTTTGCTTGGAGGCTATATTGTAAATAATTATGATTGGCGCTGGATGTTTTTAATCAATGTGCCATTTGGCATTCTTTCTACCATAATGATAATTTTATTTATATTTGATCCGGATTATGCTAAAGCTAAGAAAGAATTAAAAATAGACTATACTGCCTTAAGTTTTTTAGTACTTGGCATTGGCTCACTGCAAACAATGTTAGATAGAGGCCAGGAGTATGATTGGTTTAATTCTAATTTTATTGTGGTGCTTGGATTGATGAGTTTCTTTTTTATATCAATGTTTTTAATTAAAAATTACTTTTCAAAAACACCGCTTATTAGAATGTATTTGCTAAAAGATAAAAATTATGCATTTAGCGCAATTGCAATGTTTTTTCTGGGTTTTTTGTTTTTTACCACAGTAGCTTTACTGCCAAATTTAGTACAAACATTGCTAAAGTATGATGCCTACACTGCAGGTCTTATAATGATGCCAGGTGGTATTGCAAGCCTGGTTGTAATTGTTATTCTTGGACGGTTTTCTACTAAAATTAATCAAAAGATAGCTATTTTTATAGGTAGTCTGATTGTGTTTTATGCGCTTTATTTAATGGAGCAGATAAACCTAAGCGCATCGCCGTACTTTATAACACTTGGGAGAGTTATAATAGGCTTTGGCTTGCCTTTGATTTTTATACCTATAAATGTGCTTGCATTTAATTTTTTAAAAAAGGAAGATATAAATGAAGCAAGCAGCGTTATTAACTTTACAAGGAATATAGGAGGAAGCTTTGGAATATCGTTTATGATCGATACACTTGTGCAAAGAAGATGGGAATTTCACAGAGATACACTGGTATCACACATAAATAGTGCTAATCCAATTTTTAATAGTCTATTTGAAAAAATGAGACTTTACCTGGTGGATAGGGGATTTTCTTTTGCAGACTCATACCACAAAGCTATTGCTTTGGCAAATAATACACTCAATGCGCAAAGTTTGATAATGTCATACCAGGATGCATTTCATGTGATGATGTGGATGTCTTTGATATTTATAGTATTTTTACCATTTATTAAACGTGTAAAAAATAAGGCCACCACTTCAGTTAATCTTGATATGTAGCAAATAAACTTAAAACTTTAACAATGTAAATGTCAAAATAGTTTGATAAATTTTTTTATTGGTATATAATAGCAGTAAATTTTTTTGGAGGAAGATGAATGTTAGGTTTTTTTAGAAAGCACAAAAAATATTTTTTTGTAGTGCTTGTTCTTGCTACGCTAAGTTTTATTGCAGGGGGTGCATACCTTTATGTAGCAGGCCCATTTAAAATGGGTCAAGATGTTGCAATTAAAGTAGGTTCTACAAAAATATCCACGCAAGAGTATTTAAACACATATAATCAACTTTATAGTTTTTACTCTAATTTGCTTGCCCAGATGAAAGGTGGTAATGTTACAGAGCAAGATATCAAAAACCTTCATTTGAAACAAAAAACAGCTGATTTATTAATCGATAGAGCATTGTTATTGCAAGAAGCGAAAAGGGAAGGCATAAAAGTAACGAAAGAAGATATACAAAAAAGTATAGAAAAAAATCCAGTATTTGCAGAAAATGGAAAATTTTCCAAAGATAAATATTTGCTTGTTTTAAGGGAAAATCATTTAAAGCCTGCCGAATTTGAAGCATCTATAAAAAATGATTTGTATATAGAAAAACTAAAAGATTCGATGGCAAAAAAAATCAATATTACTGATCAAATGGCAAAAAAATATTTTATAGATAATTTTTCTAATATAAAATTATCTTATGTGGATTTTGATGCAAATGCTTTTGCACAAAAAGTAACCTATAATGATGCTGACTTAAAGAATTATTATAATAAAAACAAGCAGGAGTTTACAGAACCGGCTAAAGTAGATATAAAATATGCTGCAATTGATATAACTTATCTTGCACCAAAAGAAAAGGTTACAGACCAGGAAATGAAGAGTTTTTATGATACGCATCAGCAAAGTTTTCAGACACCACCACTGTATAAAATTGCTCATATTTTAATTAAGCCAAATGCAAATTCAAAAGAAGATTTAAAAGCAACACAAGCCAAGGCAGAAGAAATTTATAAAAAATTAACTCCAGATAATTTTGAACAAATGGCACAAAAATATTCAGATGATCCCTACTCAAAACCAAAAGGAGGCGTACTTGGTTGGTTGTATCAAAGTATGTTTAAACCAGATAGTGAATTTGCAAAAGTAGCTTTTAGTCTAAAAAAAGGTGAAATTTCCAAACCTTTCAAAACGCAACTTGGCTATGAAATAGTTTATGTTATGGATACGAAACCTTCAAAAACAATTAGTTTTGATGAAGCAAAACCATATATAAAACAAGTATTGCAAATGCAAAAAGCACAGGATAACTTATTCAGAGAAAGCAAAAGAATAGCTTTAATGATTAAAAATCCTGCAGATTTTGATAAAATTTGTAAACAAGAAGGCTTAAAAGTACACCAGACAGGGTTGGTAGCAATAGATTCTAATGTATTACCTCAAAATATTCTTCAGAAAGCTTATGAATCTACAACAAATACATTACTCGGTCCCGATGAAGTTAAAGTAAACAATAATACTGCTTACATAATTTATGAAACTACAGAAAAGAAAAACCCATACTTACCAGATTTTGATAAAGTAAAAGACAAAGTTATAAAAGCTTACATTAAATATAAAGCTAAAGAGCTAGCAAAAGATGCATTTTTAAAAGCTTTAGCTGAAAAACCACTTAATTTAGAGAAGATAGCGTCTGAGTATAATTTAAAAATTCAAACAACTCCAATGTTTTCAAAAATGAACCCAGACCCTAATTTTGCCTGTTTTAATAATGCAGAAAATATCGATTTTATTTTCAAGCAAAATAAAGGTTTTGTAGGTAGCTGCAGCGCAAATTCGGATAATTATATTTACCAGATTGCCGACAAAAAAGCAGATATGAATCTTTATGAGCAATATAAAAATCAGCTTAAAGCTCAAATAAAAGATCAAGAAGTTAGCAAAGCTCTTGAAAATTTATTAAAGACTCTAAAAGCAAATACAAAAATTGTAATAAATCCCCAAATTGTAAATGAAAGTGCAAATCAATAAGATAATTGAGATACTTAAAGAAATTTACCCTTCCTTGCAAGAGCCTATTGTTACAGAGGTTGCAAGAGAGGGTAACCCTTTTTTTGTTTTGATTTCTACTATACTGAGTTTGCGCACAAAAGATAAAACAACAAAAGAAGCTACTCAAAAACTATTAAGTGTAGCAAAAACGCCAAATGAAATGCTCAAATTAACGCAAGAGCAAATTGCAAAACTTATTTATCCGGTAGGCTTTTATAATGTCAAAGCAAAAAACATACTCGAAGTATGCAAAATTCTGGTAGAAAAGTACGACTCTAAAGTGCCAGATAGTATTGATGATTTGCTTAGTTTACCTAATGTAGGAAGAAAAACGGCAAATCTTGTTTTATCAAAAGGTTTTAATATTCCTGCAATTTGTGTGGATATTCATGTTCATAGAATTTCTAATAGATTAGGTATTGTAAAGACAAAAACACCAGTTCAAACAGAATTTGAACTTATGAAAGTGTTGCCAAAACAGTACTGGATTGAGTATAACGATTTGCTTGTGCCTTTTGGTCAAAATATATGCACGCCAATATCGCCATTTTGTTCAAAGTGCAAGTTAAGTTTTATATGTCCTAAAATTGGCGTTAAAAGCTCCAGATGAGTTACATTGAAACGCTTAAAAATTGTGCTAAAGATAAAAAAAGAGGCTCGCTTGATATAGCATTAGATATTATTGAAGCAAGTTTTGCGCTTGCAAACTTAAATGAAAACAAAAAACTAATTGTATTATTGAAAGAAATAATAAAAAAGCAGCCTTCGATGGCTCTTGTTATAAATGTGTGTTTTAAAATAATAGATTTGTTAAAAAAAGATGAAATCCAAAAGATAGCTTTTTTAAAACAAGATTTACTTGACTTTATACAAAAATCTACACTAAAAGCCTCAAAATTTTTAGATGGAAAATCTATATGTACAATTTCTTACTCAAAAGAGGTTTTTTTAAGTATTGCAAAATCTTTGTGCAAAACTGTTTATATTGGTATAGGTCATCCAAAAAAGGAAGGTGAAGCTTTTGCTTTAGATTTGAAAAAAATCGGTAAGAATGTTGTGGTATTTGAAGATAATAATTACTTATTTGGTGCCAAAATGTGCGATGTATTTTTAAGTGGTGCAGATGCCTTGTTTGATGATTTTTTTGTAAATAAATCGCAAACCTTTTGTTTATGTTTGCTTGCAAGATACTTTAAAAAGCCTTTTTATGTAATAGCAAACAAATACAAATATTTACCAGATAAGCTAAAAAATTACTATAAAATTTTACAAATGCCAAAATCTGAGGTTACAAAAAAAGATTTAGATACATATAATGTATATTTTGAAGAAATACCTTTAGAATTTGTTACTTTAATAGGGGGTTAAAATTGGAGTTTTTATTTGGACCGGTGCCATCAAGAAGGTTAGGTTTAAGCCTTGGGATAAATATAATACCTCACAAAACCTGCAATTATAATTGTGTGTATTGTGAAGTAGGAAAAACCACTAATTTGACAAACAAAAGGCAATCGTTTTACAATATTGAAGATATAAAAAAAGATTTTGTTGAGCATGTAGATAAAGTAGGAAAATTTGATTTTATAACTTTTTCTGGTAGTGGCGAACCTACTTTAAACAAAGATTTAGGGGAGCTTATAAAGTTTGTAAAAAGCTTTAATAAAGCAAAAATTGCTGTTTTGACAAACGGTAGTTTGCTTTATGATCAGGAAGTAAGGCGAGAGCTTTATGAAGCCGATGTTGTAATACCAAGTTTGGATGCAGCCATAGAATCCACTTTTAAACGCATCAATCAACCACATAAAGAACTTAACTTAAAAAATATTATAGAAGGTTTAAAATTGTTTACGCAAGAATTTAGCGGGGAAGTGTGGCTTGAAATTGTTTTCGCAAAAGGTATAAATGACAAGAAACAGGATATTGAAGCGCTAATTAAAGCTATTGAGTATATTAAGCCAAAAAAAGTACAAATTGGTACAATTGAAAGGCCTCCAGCGTTCAATGGTATACAAAAATTATCAAATGATGAGCTGATGAGTATTTATATGGCTTTGAAAGACTACAATGTTGAGCTTATAAAACCTTTTGCAGACAAAAATGTAAACTTTGATGAATTTTTAGAAAAATCTATAATAAAAATGATAAGCATAAGGCCATGTTCAATAGAAGAGCTTTCAGATGTATTTGATGCTAAAAATGAAGATGTTGATAATATAGTTACAAGGTTAATTAATGAAAAAAAAGCATTTAAAAAAACATTTGGCAATAAGGAATTTATAAGCGCGAGGAATTAATATTGAATCAAGCGAATGTAGATTATAAAAAAGAATCAAAAAAAGTAATAAATAAATTACTTATAGCTTCAACTTTTATAAATTTAGCACTAACAATCATTAAATATGTTCTAGGTAAATGGATTGGAAATGTTGCTTTACAGGCTGACGCACTTCACTCTAGTCTTGATGTGCTCTCCAGCGTTATTGTGTTTAGTGCGATGTTTTTTTCTTATATAAAAAGTGAAAAATTTCCATTTGGATTGTACAAATTAGAAAATATAGCATCGAGTTTTGTTTCTCTACTTATTATATTGACTGCATTTGAGATAGGCTATAGTCTATTTGAAAAACGAGAGCCAGTCCACACAAGTGTTTTAAACCAAATAATAGTTGCAATTGTACTATTTTTTATAGTTATTTTAATGTATTTATACAGTAAATATGAAAAAAAAATAGGTACACAATACTCATCAAGTGGTTTGGTTTCAGATGCCGAACATATTAAAAGTGATTTATTTTCAATTTTTATAATAATTTGTAGCATAATTTTTTCAATTTTTGGTTTGAATATAGATAAGTATGTAGCTATTGTAATTGTAGTTATGATACTGCATTCTGGTTTTGAATTGTTAAAAAATTCCACGCTTGCTTTGCTTGATATAAATGTTGATAAAAAGACAATAGAAGCTATAAAACAGGAAATTTCACAATTTGAACATGTAAATGAGATAACTTCCATTAAAGGTCGAAAAAGCGGACGCTTTATGCTTTTAGAAATTATTGTTAAGCTTGATATAGCAAGTTTTGAAGAAGCACATAAATTATCAAGCCAGATAGAACAGCGTATTTATGAAAAATTTCCAAATGTTGATAATGTTATAGTCCACTATGAACCAATTGAAAAAAAGATTGTAAAAATATGTATACCTCAAACAAAAAACGAGCAGATATCAGAAGATTTCAGCAATAGCAATTCTTTTTTGATTATAGATTATGATTTATCAAGAAAAAAAATTTTAAATAAACAGCAAAAACCAAATGATTTTTTAGAGTTAAAAGAAAAAAAAGGTATTCAGATTGCTTTATATTTAGTTAAAGAAGGCGTGGATATTATTGTAACCACAAAGCATATTGAAAATACTGGTCCATATTTTGTTTTTAAAACGCATAACAAAAAATTTTATGTAGTTGAGAATGTACAAATTGACAATCTGGAAGAATTATTAAAAAGCATTTCAAATAAAATATATGTTAAGCAAACAGGGGAGGAAACATAGGTATGATTATTATCGGGAGCGATCATGCGGGTTTTGCTATGAAAGAAGCTATTAAAGAATATTTAGCTGGTTTAAATTACCTTGTAGAAGATGTGGGCACATTTAATGAAGATTCAGTAGATTATCCCGATTTTGCAAAAAAAGTTGCAAAAAAGGTTCAAGATAGTGATAATCTAGGTATTCTTATCTGTGGAACAGGTATTGGTATGAGTATTAGTGCAAATCGTTTTGTGGGTGTAAGATGTGCATTGTGTCATGATGCTTATACAGCAGAATTTGCACGCAAACATAACAATGCAAATATTTTAGCTTTTGGAGGAAGGACTACAGGTCTTGAGATAGCAAAACAAATGGTGTATATTTTTTTAAACACGTCTTTTGAAGGCGGAAGGCATCAAAGGCGTGTAAATAAAATTGATACGGAAGGTGAAGAATGAATTTAAAAGACTCATTAAAAGATGCTGACATTGAACTTTTTGAGGCTATAGAACAGGAAAAACAAAGACAAAATTTTTCTCTTGAAATGATTGCAAGCGAAAATTTTGTTTCAAGAGCAGTTTTGGAGGCACAGGGTTCAGTTTTAACAAATAAATATGCTGAAGGTTATCCAGCAAAACGTTATTATGGTGGATGTGAATTTGTTGATATTGCAGAACAACTTGCAATTGATAGGGCAAAAAAATTATTTGGTGCAGAGTATGTAAATGTCCAACCACATTCTGGATCTCAGGCTAACATGGCAATCTATATGGCAGCTCTCCAGCCAGGCGATAGGGTACTTGGCATGGATTTAAGCAATGGTGGACATCTTACGCACGGCTCAAGGGTAAATTTTTCTGGAAAATTGTACCTTACATTTGGATATGGCGTAAATCCTGAAACTGGTAGAATTGATTATGATGAAGTAGCTCAAATAGTTGATGAGTTCAAACCAAAACTCATTGTGTGTGGTGCCAGTGCTTATCCAAGGGAAATTGACTTTAAGAAATTCAGGGAAATTGCAGATAGAGTAGAAGCTTATGTTTTAGCAGATATTGCGCATATAGCAGGTCTTGTTGTGGCTGGTTTACATCAAAGTCCAATTCCTTATTGTGAATTTGTTACCACAACAACACACAAAACTCTAAGGGGTCCAAGGGGTGGTATGATAATGTCAAAGGAATTTTTTGGAAAAGCCATTGATAAAACAATTTTCCCTGGTATTCAAGGTGGACCCTTAATGCATGTGATAGCAGCAAAAGCAGTTTGCTTTAAAGAGGCGTTAAGCCCAGAGTTTGTTGAGTATCAAAAGCAAATCGTAAGAAACGCTAAAAAACTTGCGCAAGTTTTGATGGAAAACGGCTTTAAGCTAGTATCGGGCGGTACGGATAATCACATGATACTGGTTGATCTTACAAATAAAAACATTACAGGAAAAGAGGCTGAAGAAGCGTTAGGTCAAGTAGGTATAACCGTAAATAAAAATACAATTCCTGGCGAAACAAAAAGTCCTTTTATTGCAAGTGGCATAAGGATTGGAACTCCAGCACTTACCACACGAGGTATGAAAGAACAGCAGATTGAAATCATAGGTCAGCTAATCACTGATACATTGAATAATATTGGCAATGAAAAAGTTTATAATAATATTAGACAAGAGGTGAAAAAACTCTGCGAAGAATTTCCTTTGCACTATTAATTTTGCTTTTTAGCTTTTTAATGCATATAAGCGCTTATGCCTTGAATATAGATTTAAGGAAGATTGGTGGTAAGGATTGTTTTGTGGTTTCAAACATTCAAGCTGAATATAAACTTGAAAAACAAAATGGTTTCTTAAAAATACAAATTTTAAACAAAAAAGCCAATACTCAGTTTTATAAAGCTTTAAATAATAAATTTTTTGATTTTGTAAGTCTTTTTAATGCTCAAAATAGTGTAAATATAATTTTTGGGGCAAAAAAAGGCTATGAGTTGCTTGCTAAAAAAGAAACAAATGCAC
The DNA here is from genome assembly GCF_900101285.1 of Desulfurella multipotens. NCBI lineage: Bacteria > Pseudomonadati > Campylobacterota > Desulfurellia > Desulfurellales > Desulfurellaceae > Desulfurella > Desulfurella multipotens. The sequence continues at coordinate 43,549 of NZ_FMYU01000012.1, read as the reverse complement.
TAATTATTGAACCAAAAGAGATACTTCAAGAAAATAAAGTTGAAAAAAAAGAAAATTACATTGACAATTCGCTTTTTAAAAAGCCTGAGTTTAAAATAAGCCTTATTCAAACAAAACCAACAATACAAAATGTGTTTTTTTCAGGTCTGGATGCATATTCACGACATGATTATAAATTAAGTATAGTGCAGTTTAGTAAATTGACTACAGATCCAAATAATCCCTTTTTTTTAAATGCACTTTACCTTCTTGCATCAAGTTATGAAAAAATGGGTGATTTTGAAAAAGCTATCAAAACTTACCGTGATATATTAAATTATTCTCTTGAGCTAGATGCCCCGGGGAAAATCCTTTATCAAATTGCGCAAATTTACAAAAAGCAAGGTGATAGCCGCTATATTGATACGCTTAAAAAAATTGTTGAAGAGTTTCCTTACAGCAACTATGCCGATAAAGCAAAATTTGAACTCGGCAACATTTTTTATGATGCAAAAAAATACAATCAGGCTATACTTTATTATACATCTATAACAAAAGAAAGTCCTTTGTATGAAATCGGTATGTTAAAAGCTGGCTATATTTTTTATTTAGAACAAAATTATCCTCAGGCAGCTTATCTGTTTTATTTAATAGATTTAAAGAATGTTGATGTGAAAGATAATGAAAAATATATTGCAAAAGCTGCTTATGTGTTTTGCAAAATGAAAGACTTTAAAAGCGCTGAGAATTTTTTAAGTTATATTCAAACTACTCAATCACCTGATTTTTACATTTCAAAGTCTGAGTGTTTGCTTTTGCAAAATAATCCAAATTTAGCTTTAAACACAATTTCACAGGCTATTAAAGTTTTTCCATTAAATAAGCAAATCCAAGAAGAAAAAACCAAAATTGATCTTTTAACACAAAAATTAAACGAACAGCAGCTTGAAAATATAATAAAGCAATATAAAAATAACGAAAAAATTACCCCACTTGCAATGTGGCATTTGGCTAAAGTTTATTACAATAAAAAAGAGTATGCTAAAGTACTGAATTTGTATGCAAAAACTCTCAGTTCAGCAAATGTAATGGATGAATTTCAAAACCTGGCTCAAGATAGTTTAAATATGTTTGCAGACCAAAGCGCTAAAAACTTTGATGAAAAATCAATGCATGAAGCATTGAGACTTTCTAATAAATTGAAGCTTAAATTAAATTCGTGTAGTTTGGCTAAAAGTTTTATGTTTATTGGGCAATATAAATTAGCTTTCGATTCTGTTGATAAAAATTCTTCCTGTTATAAGTTTATTAAAGCAAACTATGATATTCAAAAAGGTGATCTAAAAAGCGCGTTATCTGATTTGAATTCACTAAAAGACAAAGACTATCTAAATATTATTTACGGAAAGCTTTCTCATGCAAATGGAGAACTTAGCAAAGCTAAAATTTTCTTTGAAAAATGTGTAAATTCAAAGGATGAGCTTTTAAAACAATATGCGAAACTTAAATTATCAGAAATAAATATAGAAAAAAATATTCAAAACAAACCGATTGACAATAAAGAATTTAAAGGGCCATTTTTAACAGAAAGCTTATTTTTAAACGCTATGTATTATTTTAATAAAAAAGATTATGCCAATGCGATAAATTATTTTGAAAAAGTAGAAAATTACAAAAAATACAATGAACAGGCGCTTTTTTATGAAACATTATGCCTGATAAACTTAGGTAAAAAAGAGCTTGCATTAAAAAAGCTTGCAATTTTAGAAAAAAACTATCCAAACTCAACATTAACAAAAAAATTAAAGATTTTACTACAATGAATAAAAATTTGGAAAATTTAGAGTATATATTTGAAAAACTTATAGAAACGACTCAAAATTTAGAAAAATCGCATGAATTGCTAAAACAAAAAATTTCTTATTTAGAAGCTAAATTAGAAAATAATAGAAAATATTTGGAAAATATACTAAATAGCATCACAAATGGTGTATGTACAATTGACTTAAACCTTAAGATTAACTTTTTGAATCCTGCTGCAAAGAAAATTCTCAGTATTGAAGATTATCAAGATAAAAGTTTGAAAGATGTATTTAATATAGATACAAAAAATATTGATGAGGTATTGGATTATTTTAATAAGCGTGAAGTATATAATATTAAATTAGACTCGATTAATAATAGAAAATTAAAAATCAATGCTTCCGCTGTATACGATAAAGATTTAATAATTGGTGCGGTACTAGTATTTGAAGATATAACAAAGCTTGAAGCATTAGAACTTGAAAATAAGCAAAAAGAAAAACTTGCAACACTTGGTCAAATGGCAGCAAGTATCGCGCATGACATAAGAAACCCACTTGCAAGTATACAACTATTTGTTTCACTTCTTGAAGAAGATGAAAGTGATAAAAAGGAAATTATCAAAAACATAAATATAAATATTAAAAGAATAGATGAAATTATTACCAATACTTTACTTATATCAAAAAAAGTTATAGCTAAGAAAGAACAAATAAAACTAAACGAACTTATTGAACAAATAGAAAAAGAAGTAATAAATAAATTAGTTACATACAATGTAATATTTGTAAAAAATGTTCAACCTGTAACAGTAGTATCGGATGTAAATTTGCTAAGAAGCATAATTACAAATTTATTGACCAATGCCATAGAAGCTGCAAAAACATCTGTTGAGTTGTTTGTTAGTGTTTTTAATAATAAATTGGTAATTATTGTTAAAGATGATGGTTGTGCACTTAATGATACAAATACAATCTTTGAGCCTTTTTTTTCTGAAAAAAAATCTGGTGTTGGATTAGGCCTTTTTATTGTAAAAAAAGCCATAGAAGCTTTAGATGGCAAAATAAAGGTTTTTAATGTCAAAAAAACAATATTTATTGTGAAGATAAATGTCTAGTTTAATAAAATGGATGAAAATAATTTTTTATATGTTTTTTTATTATATTACACAAAAAGATATTAAAGTTGCAACTAAAATGTTCTCAAAAAAAGTAATTGAGATATGTAAAACTAAAATTATTTCAAATAAAGTTGATTATAATATAAAAAATTTTGTAATAATGGCCACACATAAGAGCTATTTTGATATTTTTTGTATTGAGGATTGTTTTAGTAATGTTAAAATTATCTGGTTTGCAAAAAAGGAATTATTTAAAATCCCAATTTTTGGACATATATTGAAAAAAACTGGAGCTGTATGCGTTGATAGGGGCTCTGTTTTGCACTCAGCTTTGATGATTAGAGGATTTTTTAAGGATAAAAAAAACGATGTTGCTTTTGCAATTTTTCCATACGGAACAAGAAAACACACTAAGGCTTTTAAAAGTGGTGGGATTTATTTTGCAAAAAAACTCAAATTACCTATAATTCCAGTAAAGATAGAAGGCAGCGAAAATGTTATGCCCCCTGGAAAAATAACTATACAAGAAAATCAAAAGGTTAATGTCAAAATTTATGATAAAATTAACCCAGATTTAGAGGTTGATAAAATAGAATCTACATTGAAAAAACTTATATGAAAAAGCTGTTTTTTTTGGTTATTTTTTTGGTTAGCTTTTATATGCAAAGTTGTTCTTATATTCCATTTGTAAGCTCAACGCCTTCTATACACCCTATGAGATCTGTTAATGTTGGGTATACAGAGGAAGGGTTAGCATCGTGGTATGGACCACAATTTCAAGGTCAATTAACTGCAAGCGGTGAAATATTTGATATGTATAAATTAACAGCGGCAAGCAGGACGTTGCCCTTGAATGTTTATGTGAGAGTTACAAATTTAGACAATAATCGCTCAACCGTTGTAAAGATAAATGATAGGGGTCCATTTGTTCATGGAAGAATAATTGATTTATCTTATGAGGCGGCCAAACAACTTGGTATGTTGCAAGCGGGGGTTGTTCCTGTAAAAATTACTGTTGTGTCTCCTAATTATTATGTGCTTGCAGCAAATGAAAAATTTACAATACAGGTTGGGGCATTTACCGATTTTAAAAATGCTTTTGATTACAGAAACTATCTATCTCGCTATTTTGATCTAGTTTATATAAGTAGTTTTTATACAGGAAGAGAAACTTATTATAGAGTAAGAGTTGGTATATTTGATAGTCAGCAACAAGCGCAAATGTATGCTCAAAACGTAGTAAGTTCCATAGTTAAGGATTATTTTATAGTAGCAAAAGATTAATTATTTTTCTAAAAAGTAGACTCTTCGTTTTGCTCAGGATGATATATTAATTACAACTATTTCAGATTTAGAAAAGATTCTAAATGGTGGTCCCCATGTACCAGCACCACTGCTTACAATTAAATGCGAACCATTTATTTTAAAGTATCCAAAATCTCTATTGCGATAAAATGCTTTTGTTATAAGTGTAAATGGAAACATTTGACCAGCATGCGTATGTCCGCATAAAGCCAAATCAAATAAATTAAAATCTTTTTCTTTTATTAATGGTCTGTGTTTGACAAAAATAATAAATGTTTTTTTGTCGCAATTGTTTAAAATATCGGAGTTTTCTTTATCTGTTATAGTTTCATCATCTATGCCTGCTATGCTTAAGAAGTTATTGATTTTAATACATTTGTTTCTCAAGAGAAAAAAACCAACTTTTTCAAGCTGTGTTTGGCATCTATCTACACCTCTATAAAACTCATGGTTGCCAAGTACTGCAAATTTACGCATGGGAGCTTCAATTGTTTTTAGTGGTTCAAGGTTATGTTCTATGCCATCAATTGATGAATCAATAACATCTCCATCTGCTATTACAATATCTGGTTTTAAATTGTTTATTGTTTTTGAGACTTTATTAACATATTTATTATTTATCATAAGTCCGGCATGTAAATCGGAAAAAAATACAATACGTATAGGTTTTTGAATTTTTGTAGATTTTATTACTATTGTTCTAATATTTAACTTTTGAGCATTAATATATCCAAAACATAAAAAAGCTAAACTTAAAATACTTGCAAATGCAAAATTTATTTGTTTTACTAAAAAGGGTTTGTAAATAAAACCAAATAAAAATGCAACTAATGAAAAAAATACAAATAATATTAAAAAACCCATCCAGTAAAAACTGATATGCGCAAGAAAACTTGCAATTTGAGTTTCAAATTCTTCAATTTTTCTTATTATAAAAAGCGAGAATGTCATGTATATTAAAATTATAAAAATAACTGAGTTTATATAAGAATTTTTAAAAATTGAAGCAAAAAGCCAACCAAAATATACGTTAAATAAGCCGTATATAGTTAAAAATGCGACAAAAAAATAACTCAATTTTAAATTCGCACGTTTATATTGTTTTGTAATAAGTATTTTTTGGTTTCTTGGATTGAAACTTCTCCAAAATGAAATATTGATGCAGCTAGTGCAGCATCCGCTCCAATTTCAAAAACCTGTTTTATGTGTTCCATTTTTCCAGCACCACCAGAAGCTATAACGGGTATTGTTGAATTTTCACAAACAAGCTTTGTTAACTCTAAATCGTATCCTTCTTTTGTGCCATCTTTATCCATACTGGTAAGAAGTATTTCGCCAGCACCTCTTTCCTGGACTTCAATTAGCCAATCAATAACTTTTTTATTTGTATTTACTCTGCCACCATCTATAAAAACATAAAAATCATTACCTATTTTTTTTGCATCAATGGCTACTACTATACATTGACTTCCAAAAACCTTTACGGCTTCGTTTAAAAAATCAGGGTTTCTTACAGCAGCTGAATTTATAGAAACTTTATCAGCACCAGCTTTAAGCAGGTTTCTTATGTCTTGTATTGTTCTTATACCACCACCTACTGTTAATGGCATAAATATGTTTTGGGCGCAAGCTGAAACTACGTCAATCATTATTGAGCGTTTTTCGTAACTAGCTGTAATATCTAAAAAAACAAGCTCATCTGCCGATTGGCTATCGTATATAATCGCTTGCTCTACAGGGTCTCCTGCATCTTTCAAGTTTACAAAGTTTATGCCTTTTACTACTCTGCCTTCTTTAACATCAAGGCATGGGATAATACGCTTTGCTAACATTCAATCACCTAAATCAATCACTGTGCCTACATTGTTATAAATTATTTTATCAGGAAATTCATTTGCAAGCGCACAGGTCATAGCTATTCCGGTACAATGTGATGGTCCAATAATTTTAAGTTGTTGCATGGTTTTTAGAGTTTCAACGGTCTTTTCTTTTTGAAATTTACTTGCTGGTCCTAAGTGTGTACCACCAATAAAACCTATTACTTTTTTGTTAAATGTATTTTCACAGTGGTTTATGATATTAATTATACCTCTGTGTGCGCAACCAAAAACAACAAAAAGTCCTTCTTTTAAATCTAAAACTAAACTTAAATCGTCTGGCACATCATCTTTTATACGTTGACCATTTGATTCAAAAACGAAATCTTTATCAACTTCTTCAAAATCTGTTTTTAGCTCTACAAAGCCTGTTGTATAAATATTTTTACTAACTTGTTGAGGCTTTGTGCTAAATTCAAAATATGCACCTAAATGTTCAAAAAAACTTTTGTCTTCTATGCCTATGTATCTTAATTTATCACCTTTTTTAGAGTATCTCTTTCTAAATATTTCTGGGTGGGCTATAATTGGTGCTTTTGCATATTGCAATACATACTTCAGGCCACCGACATGGTCGTAATGGCCGTGGCTTAGCACAATTTTATCTATGTTTTGTAAATTTACATTAAGTGTTTTTGCATTATGTATAATACAATCGCTTTGACCAGTATCAAAAAGTACTCGAGAGTTTTCTGACTCAATGAGCACACTTAAACCATGTTCTGCTTTTAATGTGCCACCTGTTGATGTATTTTCTACAAGTGTTATTAGCTTCATAATTGTCCTCCGTGTATCTGGCTTAAATCAATTGTGCCTTCATATATCGCTTTGCCTATTATAGCGCCAATTAAGCCATCTTTTTCATGTTTTTTTAAGCGCATTAGATCATCTATGTTTTTTATGCCACCTGATGCTATTATATCCATTGAACTTTTTTTTGCAATTTGGGCATAAAAATTTTCATCTATCCCGCTTAGCATGCCGTCTTTTGAAATATCAGTTACAATTGCCTCACTTATACCCAAGTCTAGAGCCTGTTTGAGAAAATCTACACAATCAACTTGCGTTTCTTCTTCCCAACCTGAGATTTTTACTTTATTATTTTCTATATCAACACCTATTACAATGTATTTTAAAAAGGATTTTAAAATTTTTTCGAATTCAGCTTTATTTTTAAATGGAAGGCTCCCAATTACAATTCTTTTCACACCTGAATCTATTATTTTTTGTGCTATATCAAAATTTCTTATTCCACCACCAACTTCTAATTCTATATTGGAATTTTTTGCAATTTTGTAAATTATATCTAAATTATTACCCCTGTTAAATGCAGCATCTAAGTCAACAATATGGATTCTTTTAAACCCAAGTGATTCAAAATACAATGCAAACTCAAGAGGATTTTGACTGTATTCTTTCGCGCTTTCGGCTTTACCTTTTGTTAGTCTTACTACTTTTGAATCAATTAGATCAATAGCTGGCACAACTAACATTTTTCTTCACACATATTGCAGAAATTTTTATATATTCTAAGACCCAAAGTTTGACTTTTTTCTGGATGAAACTGAACACCAAATACATTGTCTTTTTGACTTGCACTCGTAAATGTGCAACTGTAGTCAGTTTTGGCAACGCAACTATCATCAGAATCGGTATAGTATGAGTGTACAAAGTAAAAGTAAGAGTTATTCTTGATACCGTCGAATAAATTACATTGTCTGGTGTAATAAACAGTATTCCAGCCCATATGGGGTACTTTATAGGTTTTGCTTGGTATAAATTTTACACATGAGCCTTTAAATATACCAAACCCTTTGTGAATACCAAATTCAAAACCTTCTTCAAAAAGCAATTGAAACCCTACACATATGCCTAAAAATGGTTTTTTTGATTCGATGCTTTCAAGTATGGTGTCTATTAAATCGTACTTTCTAAGCTTATCTATGCAATCACCAAAAGCTCCAACTCCAGGTAAAACTACACCACTTGATGCTTTAATTATTTTTGGATCTTTTGTTAAGCAAGCCTTATAGCCAACTTTTTCAATTGCTTTTGTAACAGATGCAACATTTCCTGCATCATAATCTATTACTGCTATCATAATTCCTCTAAATCAACCAATTTAACTCCATTGAAATTTTCACCTAAAAAAAGTTTACCAATTTTAGAAAAATTTTCTGGTGAATCTGTTGCGTAAAATTCGATTTTACCACTTCCTTTTAACATGTTTTTATCAATTGTATTGATAATAGATGTGCCAGAATCAATAATTTGAGCATTAGGAACAATTTCTTTTATTATATGTTTGATTAATGGATAATGAGTACACCCAAGCACGAGTGCTTGTGCCTGGATACCATTCAAATAGCGCTTTGCTACTAATTTTGTTATTTCATCGTCAATTAGTCCTTCTTCAATTAGAGGTACAAATAAAGGGCACGCTTTTTGTTGCACACTCGCATTTTGATTAAACATTTTTATTGTTTTTTCATAAGCATTACTTTCAATAGTTGCTTTTGTTCCAATTACAGCTATAGAGTCAAATTGACAAGCCACTTTTGCTGTAGATTCCACAACGCCATATATAGGTACATTAAAGATGCTTCTTAAGGTATCTATTGCAAGACTTGATGCAGTATTACATGCTACAATTATAAAATCAACACCTTTGCTTAGCAAGAATTTTGTATTTTCAATAGAGTATTTAATAACTGTTTCTTTAGATTTGTTTCCATATGGTACTCTTGCAGTATCACCAAGGTAAATTATATCACTTTTAAAATATTTAATTAACGGTTTTATTACGGTTAAGCCTCCAACTCCAGAATCAAATATACCAATCATATAACACCGTTTATAAGTTTTGCCAAAAAGAAATTACCATCTGTCAAAAAATGGTTTATGCAGGCAAAATCCTGCGAAACAGATAAAATCTTTTCATCTTTTAGATCCATAAAATACTTTATTAAAACTCTATTTATTCCACCATGCGCTACAATTAAAGTATCTTTTTCAAAATCAAACTCGCTCAAAAAGCTGTTAACGCGATTGTATACATCAAAAAAACTCTCGCCATTTTTTATTTTAAAATTAAATGGATCTTTTAAAAAACTTAATGCTTCAAGCGGATATTTTTGTTCTATTTCTTTCCAGCTAAGTGATTCAAAAATACCAAAATTTCTCTCTTGTAGTCTGTAGTCTACTATTAGCTCACAATTTAAGCCATCCTGTATAATTTTAGCGGTTTTCAGACATCTTTTAAGGGGACTTGAAAATATTTTTTTTATATTTTTATACATAAAAAATTCTTTTAATTTTTGTGCCTGTATTATTCCATTTTCCGACAAATCGACATCTATGGATCCATTAAATACCATCATTGAAGCGTTTTCTACTTCTGGATGCCTTATAAAATAGAGGTTAATGGTTTTTTTTGTAAAAAACTCCAACTTTTCCACGTATTATATTTTACAGTAAAAATTTATATTTGCAAACTATAATTTTCTTGATAAGCCTAAAACTGCACCAATAAACATTGCGTTTACAACCAAACTTGAACCTCCATAGCTTACAAACGGTAGCACTGTACCTTTTGTAGGTATTAAATGAAAAACGCTAAAAAGATTTATTAATATCTGTATGGAAAATAAAAAGCCAGTGCCGAAAACAAAAGCTTTTTCGTAGTAATTATTCAATTTGTTTGCAATAGAAAATATTGAGTAAATAAGCAAAAATAATAGTATTATAACAAGCAATACACCTAAAAAACCCAGATCTTCACCAATGGAAGCAATAATAAAATCATTGTAAGCATCTGGTAAAAATAAACTTTTAAAACTTCCATTGCCAATACCTCTTCCAAATAAGCCTCCTCCGGCAAGTGCAATGAAGCCTTGATGTACCTGGTAGGGAAGGTGATTATTATGTATAAAACTGCTAAGTCTTTGTAAACGTTCTGGGTGAACTAAAAAAACTAACGAAAAAACTATAACGCCTAAAGCCAAAATAATACCTATATAGCTCGTCCTTAAACCAAAAATATAAAGCACAAGAAGAACTACAAGACAAAACAGAAATGCACCACCAATATCTGGTTGAGAAATAATTAACAAAGCTATAATACCAAAAACTAAAAAAAGGGGTGAAATTACATTTAAATCATTTAATGATTCGTATTTGCGATCAATAAAATCTGCTAAATATAAAATAAATGCAAAACGTGCAAATTCTGTTGGCTCAAATGAAAAAAAGCCAAAATTAAACCATCTGACAGCACCTCTAATATTTACACCAAAGCCTAAATGAAGTGCAATTAGAAAAACAATAGCTAAACTTAGAAAAACAGGGATCAATTGTCTTAATTTTTGAGGGTTTATTTTGTAAAAAAACAATCCAACAAAAAATGATACAACTATGTATATTAAATATCTTTTAAGTAAAAAGTTTGGCTTACCAAAATGCTGAAAGAAAAAATAATTAGAAGCACTCCATGTTTCTACTAAACCAATAAAAACTAGTATAAATGTGCAAAATATTATGATTGTAGGTTCAAAGGCGCGGTGCTTTGTCATATTCTTCTTTAAATGCAAGGCATTCTGCTTTAAAAGCTTCGCCTCGCTCTTCAAAGTTTTTGAATTGGTCAAAACTTGATCCACCTGGACTAAATAGTACTATTCCACCGGGTTTTGCAATATGAAATGCAGCAATAACAGCTCCTTTAACATTAACAGCAGGAAGTGGTATAGGTCTTAATTTGTTTAATTCTGCTATGATTTTTTTTCTATCTTCGCCAAAAACTACGACGCCCGTTAATTGAGGCAACAAGTCCATTAAGTTTGCATATGATTCACCTTTGTGTTTACCGCCAAGAATTATTACAATATCTTGTTTGTTTTCAAATGATTCAATTGCTTTTCTTACAGAGTCTATATTTGTGCTTTTTGAATCGTTGTAAAATTTTACACCTTCAATTTCACAAACATACTCAAGCCTGTGTGGCAATGTTTCTTGATTCATAGCTACCTCCAAAATAGTATTTTTATCTACATTGCATATTAGACTTGCAAGGCTTGCAGCTGCGATATTTTGCATATTATGTGTGCCTATAAGTTTTGTATTTTTTATCTCAAAATGTTCTTTGAAATTAATAGTTACACTATTTTGAGATACTTTTGCCTCAACATTATCTTTATGAGTAGAAAAGCCAATTACATTAAAAGCATCAACACTGTAATCTTCGTCGAGATTTCTTATCAAAAAGCCTTCATTTAAAAGGTTTTTGGCAATTTTTAACTTGGCTTGTTTATACTCTTGAAAACTCCCATGCCAGCTTAGATGGTCTTGAGTTATATTTAAGATTATTGCAATATAGGGTTTAAAAGTATCAATAAACTCCAACTGAAAACTACTTACTTCTACAATTAAATAATCAAGCAAATGTGAAACCTGTGCAGCTTTTGTTAAAGGCAAACCATAATTGCCACACATAAGTACTTTTTTGCCTGATTTTTTTAGGATATTATGTATTAATTTTACGGTTGTTGATTTTCCATTTGTACCTGTTATTGCAATGATTTTGCATTTTGTAAGCCTAAATCCAAACTCAAGTTCACTTATAATAGGAAAATTTTTATTTAAAGCATGTTTTATGAATGGGTGATGTTTTGGTATACCAGGTGAAACAACAACAAGGTCAAAATTCATATCAAAAAAAGCTTTAGATTTATCCTGACCAAAAAAATTCAGTTTATCAGGTAATTTATTATCGTCAAACACAAATACTTCATCTTCATTCTTTTTTACAAGTAAGTCATATACGCTTTTGCCACTTTTTCCAAAGCCCAATATTGCAATTTTCATAGATTTACCTCAATTTTAATGCAGTTAAGGCAACCAAAGCTAATAATATTGATATTATCCAAAATCTAATTATTACTTTTGATTCTGGCCAGTTTTTTAATTCAAAATGGTGATGTATTGGAGCCATCTTAAAGATTCTCTCACCTGTTGTTTTAAAACTTGCTACCTGTAAAATAACAGAAATAGTTTCAAGTACAAAAATACCGCCAGCTATTACAAGTACCACTTCTTCTCTGATAATAATTGCTATTGTACCAAAAATCGCTCCAAGACCTAAAGAGCCAGTATCACCCATAAATACCTCTGCTGGATAGCAATTATACCATAAAAATGCCAAACATGAACCAAATAATGCAGATAAAACAACCGTGATTTCTCCGCTTCCAAATACATAAGGCAGTCTTAAGTATCCAGCCAGTATCAGATTTCCAGAAACATATGCAAATATAGCCAGTGTAAATATTGTTGTTAAAGATGGCCCGGTGGCTAACCCATCAAGTCCATCTGTTAAATTAACAGCATTTGAAGCGCCAACTATTACAAATATGCTAAATAATATATAAAAAAGACCCATATTAAAAACTAAGTTTTTAAAAAAGGGCATATAAAAACAACCAGGACAAATCGAGTATCTGCTATATACAACATATATCAAAATAGATACAACACTTGCAAAAAAAATTTGAAGGTAAAATTTTGTTTTTGCTTTAAGACCGTTTCCCTTACCTCTTTTTATCTTTAGAAAGTCATCTAAAAAGCCTATAAATCCAAAAGATATTGCACTAAATAAAATTATCCATACCCAATTTACATCCAGTTTAGCCCATAGTAAAACACTAATAACAAAACCAAACCATATAATAATTCCACCTATTGTTGGAGTGCCCGCTTTTTGCAGATGTCTTTTTGGCCCATCTTCTCTTATTGTTTGACCTATTTGTTGTTTTTTTAAAAAGGGTATAAAATAATGTGAAAATATCATTGATAGCAAAAAGCCTGTTGCCGCTGCTGCCATAGACCTAAACGTAATATAATAAAAAACGTTGAAAAAATGAGCGTAGACAATTAGTTGCTTATAAAATAAATAATAAAACACTTAAGTTAACCCTCTCAAATTATAAAATATTTCTTCCATTTTAAGCTTTCTTGAGCCTTTTATTAAAATCCAATCATATTTTTCGTAGATTGATCTTAAAGTTTTTAATAATTCTTCTTTGTTTTCAAAGACCTGTATATTTTTATTTGCTAAAGCTATATATTTTGCGTTATGTCCATAAGCAAGACAATCTATATCAAAAGCCGAAATATATTCTCCAATTTTTTTATGTAAACTTTCTGTGTGTATACCAAGCTCCAATACATCGCCAAGTATTGCAAGCTTTTTGCCTTTTTTTGTATTAAGCTCATCAATTGCAAATTTAATTGATTCAAAACTGGCGTTGTAACAATCTAAAATGAAGTTTGTATGCCCAAGTTTTTCAAGTTGCATTCTATAATCTGGCAAAATTATATTGTTTAATGCCTCTTGAAAATAATTTTCATCCAATAGTTTTTGAGACCCAAGAAATGCTGCAGCTGCAAGTATATTTGAAATATTTAACCAAAATGGTGCTTTAACTTGAAATTTTTTACCAAACGCATTTAAATAAAGCTTATTGAAGTATTCTTCTTTATTATAATCAATTAAATATACGCAAGCGTTAGAATCAATTTTTGAATAGCTTATTTGAAATTTAGTAAAGTTATTTTTTTGTATTGGATTGTCTAAATTGTATATTACGTTTTTTTTATCTTCAAGAAAATTTACAATAGATGACTTTTCTTCGAAGATCGCCTCTATTGAGCCAAAGTTTCCAATATGAGAAGTTCCAATTTCTGTAAAAATAACAAAATCTGGTTTTAAAAAACTTGCAATTTCAGCAATTTCGCCTTTATGATTTGTGCCTGTTTCTACTATACCAAATGTAGAAGAACTTGAGGCTCTAAGTAATGTTTTGCAAACCCCTATCCAATTATTTTCATTTTTTTGCGTATAAAAAAAATTTATATTTGACACATTAAAATATGATTTTAATAATTCTTTTGTACTTGTTTTTCCTACAGAGCCCACAATGGCAATAACTTTGGTTTTGCTTTTTATTTTATTAAAACTCGCCAGATCTTTTAGAGCTTTTTTTGAGTTCAAAACTTTTAAATATGGTTTATCTATGCTTTTTTCACAGATGCATAAGCTACAACCTTTATTAAAAGCTTCATTTATAAAGTCATGACCATCTTTAAACTCACCTTTAAATGCCAGAAAAATATCGTCTTTTTCAATTGCCCTGGAATCTATAGATATATTTTTAAAGTTAACTTTTTTTGGCTTTAAAATTTCAATCGGCTTTAATTGTTCAATAATTTCATTTAGATTCCACATTCCAAAAATCTCTTACAACCTCTCTATCGTCAAAATGATATTTTTTATCTCCTATAATCTGGTAATCTTCATGTCCTTTACCCAAAATTGCCACGCAGTCACCTTCGCTGGTACTCTCAAGCCCTTTAATAATAGCTAATTTTCTATCTTTTTCAATTATAATTTTTTTACTTTTATCTACACCTTCTAAAATGTCATTTATAATGGCATCTGGATTTTCTGTTCGTGGATTATCATTTGTTATTATAATTATATCAGCTATACTACTTGCTACTTTACCCATTTTGGGCCTTTTAGTTTTATCTCTATCTCCTCCTGCACCAAATACCACTATTAGTTTACCTTTTGTAATAGTTTTTAGCGTTTGCAATACATTTTTTATAGCATCATCTGTGTGTGCATAATCTACAATAGCAGCTTTGCCATTTTTTATAAATTTTTCGAGCCTTCCGGGAACATTTTTAAAATTGTAAAGTGCTTGAAGTACTTGCGCTTTTGGTTTGCCAAAAAAAACACTGCAGCCAACTGCTGCCATGATGTTGTATATGTTATATATGCCAATCAGGTTTGATTGTATTTCATAGACATCACCAAAAACATTGAGTTTTAGATAAATCCCGTTTATATCAAATTTATAGTATAGAGGATAAATGTCAGAGTCTTTAAAACCGTAAGTTATTGTGAAGCCTTTTTTATATAGTGTTTTTCCTAAATCATCATCGATATTTACTACCCTAAAATCATTTTCTTTAAAAAAAGCAGCTTTTGCTTTTGCATAATTTTCCATAGTTTGATAAAAATCTAGGTGATCTTGACTTAAATTAGTAAAAACCTTTAGTTTAAAATCTATGCCTTCTATGCGATCAAATGTTACTGCATGTGAGGATACTTCCATAAACACATAGTCAACATTAGGCATCATTTCTAGCAATATTTTATTTAAATCAATTGATTCTGGCGTTGTGTTTTCTAGTTTTTTTACCACATGATTAAAACGATACCCTGTTGTGCCAATTATACCACTTTTTTCAAATATTTCTTTAAGTAAATATGTGGTTGTGGTTTTTCCATTTGTACCGGTAATACCTACTACGTTTAGCTTTTTTGATGGTTGATTGTAAAAGTAATTTGCGATTTTCCCCATGCATTTGCGGATATCTTTGACCTCTATACAATTTTCGATATCACTGCAATCTTGTGATACTACTGCTATTGCTTTTTTTGAAAATGCATCTTTGATAAATAATCTACCATCGGTTTTTTGTCCTTTTATTGAAAAAAACAAAAAACCTTCATTAACCTTTCTTGAATCATACGCAAGACCTTTTATTTCTTTATTTTTTAAATAATCTGGTACTTGAGAGTTACAAATATTTTCGATGTCACCTAATAACATTACCACTCCCTTCAATTTTGTAATATGCAGCAAGCATTGAAACCAGTTTTGCAACAACAGGTGCTGCTACTTCACCACCATAGTTTACACCTTTTGGATCAAAAACGGTAACTAAAATAACAAACTGAGGGTTATCAATTGGAAATATACCTACAAAACTACCAGTGTAATCGTTTAAGCTGTATCCGCCTTTGTGTGAAGCTACTTGAGCTGTGCCTGTTTTACCGCCTATTGCATAATATTGAATTTTAGCGTTTGTGCCTGTGCCTTCTTCTACAACTAATTTTAAAATTTGCTTTACCTTTTCAATTGTTTGTGGCAAGAGTATTTGTTTTTTTGTTTCTTTATGTTTGTACAAAATTTTTTTGTCTTTTTCAATATAATTAACTATGTAAGGATTTACCAAGTACCCGCCATTTGCTATAGCAATGTAGGCTCTAACAATTTGAATAGCACTTACGCCGATTCCCTGTCCAAATGCCATTGTTGCTAAATCAAATGGTTTTAGGTTAACGTAGTCTTTTACAAGTCCGTCTGCTTCGCCTGGCAGGTCAATGCCTGTTTTTTTGCCAAAACCAAAAGCCCACAAATACTTATAAAAAATTTCTTTGTTTTCTTTTAGTGCAATTTTTGCAGAGCATATATTGCTTGAGTATGCAAAAACTTTATCAAATGGCAAATCGCCATTTTTTTCAACATCTGATATCACGTGACCAGAAAATTTCCATTTGCCATTTTCACAAAACAATGTTTCGTTGCCAGTAAATGTATTTGAATCTAAGGCGCTTGACATTGTCACAATCTTAAATATACTTCCTGGTTCAAATAAATAATTTATAGAATTATTTCTAATATTAGCATAACTATAGTCATAAAATTTATTATTATCATAGCTTGGTACGCTATCTAATGCAACAATGGCACCATCTGGTTTTGCAATTATACCAATTACCATTTTTGCCTGTCTTTCTTTTAAAGTTTCTTTTAGTAAAAAATGAAGGTAATTTTGAATATCTACGTTTATTGTGAGGTGTAGGTTTGCTCCATCTAAAGGTTTTTTTAAAAACTCAAAGTTACCATATGGCGTAATTTTAACTTTTTGCTTTATATTTTGGCCTGAAAGAAAGATATCGTATTCTTTTTCTAATCCTTCAAGACCGTGTTTGCTATTACCGCAAAAGCCAACAACTTGCGACACATTATTTGCATATGGGTAAAATCTGGAATAATTTTTAATTAGACCAAATCCTTTTGGTAAATTGGCTCTAACCCATTCAAAATCTTTAGGCTTGATCGTACCAATATTAAAATAGCGTGTATTTTTGTTTTGCTCGATTATATTTTTTATGTTTAGTTGAAAGTTGGAATTGATATAATTAAAAAAGTTTTTATCATCGGTTTTATTATATTCAGTATAAAACTTTGGGTCCACAAACAACTGATAAGATGGAATATCCAACGCAAGCGTTTTATTGTTACAATCATAAATATATCCTCTTTTGCCCTGAATATCTATTAGTGGTTCAACACATTTTGCATAAGCAAGTCTATAGTTTTTATTATCTGCTATTTGAACCAAAAATGCCTTAAAAGCAACCAAAAAAAATCCAGCTATAATTAAAAAAAATAAAAAATTAAAACGTGTTTTTTTCACTGATAAAACATTAACTGGCTTGTATTTATAGGTTTTAAACCAAGCTTACTTGCTTGAATTAACTCTTTATCTGTACCAAGCAGATGGTCTGATTTGTTTAAAAGTGCCGCTTTTTCTATTTGCAAGTTTTTAAGTATTTTTTCTTGATGACTAATATTGTAATTTAACACAGATGCTTTAAGAGCAATAATTACATTTAGCATAATTAAAAATAAAAAAATAGAGCTTAAAATCAATAATCTTTTGCTTAAAACAATTGGAGCAAAACTAACGGATTCCTGTGTTGTTTCAACAGTCTTGCTGTTTCCAAGCCAATAATCTGAGTAATCAATCATATGTTACCTCCAATTTTTCAGCGCATCTTAATTTTGCGCTGCGAGATCTTGGATTTTCATTAATTTCTTGCAAAGATGGTACAATAGGTTTTTTTGTAAGAATGGATAAAATTTTTTGTTGCGAAAAATTTTTGAAAGTGTCTTTAACAATTTTATCTTCAAGCGAATGAAAACTAATTACAACTAACCTTGAATAGGGTTTTAATAGTTTAATTGCATCATTTAGTCCTTTTTTTAAACTATCAAGTTCTGAATTTACTGCAATTCTTAGTGCCTGAAATGTTTTTGTGGCAGGGTGTATTTTTTTGTAAAAGTAAGCAGGTACAGCTTCTTTTACTATATTAGCTAACTCAAGCGTTGTTTCAATTGGTGCTTTTGCCCGTTTTTCTTCGATTTTTAAAGCAATTCTTTTCGCAAATCTCTCTTGACCATAATTGCGAATAATTTGTTCTAGTTCCTGTCTGCTCCAATTGTTAATAATTTCTCTTGCACTTAGTGGATTATCTTTGTCCATTCTCATATCAAGTGGGCCGTCTTTTGAAAAGCTAAATCCTCTTTGGGCATCATCTAATTGAAAAGAAGCTACACCTATGTCCATTATTATCCCATCAAATGAATCAAAGCCTATTTCTTTAACCACACTGTAGCAATTTGAAAAATTTTCTTTTATCACAATAAGTCTATCTTTATAAATTTCTTTTAATTTTAGAGCAATTTCAATTGCTTTAGAGTCCTGATCAAAAGCCACCACAATACCGTCTGGAGCGCTAAGTTTTAATAATTGTTCGGTATGTCCGCCTCCACCAAATGTTAAATCTAAATACATTGAACCTCTCTTTGGTTGTAAAAACTCCATTGACTCTACTAGTAAGACACTTTTGTGTATCACAGTTTTATGCCCAAACTTTCAATTTCTTGAGCTAATTTTTCTTCATCTTGCATTAATAGATCCATTTCCTGCTGCCAATTTTGGGCAGACCATAATTCTATATGGTCTAGGTTACCAAGAACCACAATATTTTTTTCTATATTTGCTAACTGTCGCAAAGTTTGAGGTATAATTATTCTTCCTTGCGAATCAAGGTTTACATCAATTGCACTAGAAAAAAACATTCGTTTAAATCTACGTGCAGATTTATTTGTTAAAGGCAAATTTAATGCTTTTGATTCTAAGCTTTCCCATATATCTTGAGGATAGGCGTATATGGATTGGTCAAAAAAAGTCATAACTAGCACATTAACACCACTTCCTTTTAAAATTTCTAAAAACTTAGAAGGTATTTTTATTCTACCTTTATCATCTAAAATGCACTCGAAACGTCCTCTAAGCATTCCACTTCATTCCACTTTATTCCACTTTACATATATTTAATTGAATTGTCAACAAAAAAATAAATAAATTAATGCAAGTAACGGTATATTTATTAAAGCATATTATATTTTGAAAAACATTGAATATAAAGCATATTTTATTGACTAATGAAAGTTTTTTTGATACATTCCAATCAATTATGGAAAAATTTTACACAAAGAAAACCTTTACATCATCATTAGCTTTGTCCATATTTGTCAACGTAATATTTTTTGCACTTGGCATTAAACTTTTAAGCGGATTTTATAAGCCTATAAAAAAACCTATTGAAGTTGTTTTGTTAGGAATTAGCCAACCAAAAACAGATGATAAAATTCTACATGTAAAAAACAAAACTTTAGCTCAAAAAAAGCAAAATATTTTAATCACTCAGGAATCGATTCCAAAAGAAAAAATCAATAATAAGGTATTTCCAAAACAAGAAATACAAAAAACAGGTAATTTAAAAACTGCTGACAAAACAGATAAAATTGAAAAAACAAACAATGCAATTGTTCATACAGATACAATTAGTAACAATGAATCTAATACTAAAAGTTCTAAAGGTAGTGCTGTTCAAACTACTCAAAACATTCAAACCACCCAAACAACAAATTCTTTTCAAAGTGTTTCAAAAGAAGATTACGCATTTTTAAGAAAACTAATAGAAGAACACCTAAAATACCCTTATTTAGCAAGAAGGAATTCCTATGAAGGTACAGTTGTCATTTCTTTTATTATAGATAATGGGATAATAAAGGATATTGAAATTGTAAAAAGTTCAGGATATTCCATTTTAGATAAAAGCGCAATCGAAGCAATCAAAAAAATAGAGCCACTTGTTAAATTAGATAAAAATGTAAAAATTGTTATACCTATTAATTTTAAGTTAAATAATTCTTGATTTAGGAGAAAAAATGAATGTAGTAGAATTTATGAAAAACAACGATCAGGTCAGTAAATGGCTTGGTATCGAAGTAATTGAAGCAAAAGAAGGCTATGTTTGTACACAAATGCTTGTAAGAAAAGATATGTTAAACGCTGCGGGTGTTTGCCATGGGGGTGTAATTTTTTCTTTATCTGACTATACATTTGCTGGTGCTTCAAATATTTATGGCAATACTGCACTTGCAATATCAGCAAACATTAATTTTGCAAATGCAGCCAAACAAGGCGATATACTTATTGCAACAGCCAAAGAATTAAATAGAACAAAAAAAATTGGTATTTATTCTATAACTGTAGAGAGAAAATCTGATAAAAAACTAATAGCTTTTTTCAATGGTGAAGTTTATATAAAATCTGAAAGAATTGTTAAAGCTTAATACAATTGATTTTTAGCATAAATTGTTTACAATCCATATCTGGAGAGGTGGCCGAGTGGTTGAAGGCGGCTGACTCGAAATCAGCTGAAGGCAATTTTGCCTTCCGCAGGTTCGAATCCTGTCCTCTCCGCCAGATTTTTACATAAACTTTGCTTTTTACTTGATTTTTGATGTAAGCAATCTAAAATGGCTAAGCCCTAAGCGTTGCAACGAGCCTTTTTGGGTATAAAAGCAGCTCAAGGGCGCTTACTATATCGCATACTATAATATCGCTGTTTTAAAGCGCTTCAAGATTTGCGCCTTCTTTACCAATTACACAAATACCCAATTTAGCATATTTTAGCATAAGAGAGTCATTTTTGCCGTTTCCTATAGCTACTAAATTTGAAAGCCCGATTGATTTTGCATATTCTAATTTAAATGTTATCTGGTCGATTAATGGCGCAATAATGGTTTTGACATTCAAGCCTTTTAACTGTTCTTTAGCGCTTGAAAAAGTATCGCCTGTAACAATATGAATATCAAATGCTTTAGATAGTTTTTCTAAAATGTCTTTAGTTTCTTTTATTAGTACTCCGCTTGTTGCCAGTGTGCCGTTAAAGTCTAATATGATGCGTTTTAAGACAATTTTACCTACACTCAAAATTTCAATTTCCATATTTTTCCTCCAATTTATTAATAAAGTTTGTTAAAAGCATGTTATTTTTTTCTTTTAGTTTATATAGGTATTTTATAGACTCTTTGGTATTTATTAATTTTAGTGTTTTTGCAATATAGAAAAGCTCAATTGTATCAGAGCTTGAGCAGGCAAGCTCGTATAGGGGCTTAACTGCTTTTGGGCTTAAAATTTGCCCAAGCATGTAAATTGAAAACATTCTGTGATCTCTTATAGGATTTTTAAGTGCTAAGATAAGTTTATCCTCGTAAGAAATTTTTTCAAATTCAGTCAAGTCATAGTTGCAATGCGGACATTTATTTGTTTTTCTTTCAATTTGTTGCCAGCAGTTTGGACAAAACCATTTCATAAAACCTCCCCATTGCCTGGCAAGGGATCATTATATTAATCCCAGGCTGATGGGCTCATAGCTTAAATACAAAGAGTGCAATTATAAACATAGCTATAATGTAGGCTATATAATAATTTAGATTTCCATTCATAATATATTTTGACAAAAAACAACTAAGTTTTTTAAACAAAATTTCTAAGCCTTGATAAATTAAATTTGAAACATCATAACTTTCAACGTAAGTGTCTTTTTCTTTCGTTCTGTAAATACCCCTTAGTACATATTCTACTATAAATGAGTAGCCCCGCGTGTTGTACATTTCATTTTCTTTTAATTTGAGACCACCTACCCACGGAGTAACTGTTTTTGTTTTTTTGTTTGAAAATTTTAACAATAAAGTAAAAAAAAAGTAAGAAACCAAAAACTATTGCAAACATAAATGGTGAAACCACGCCAAAGATAGGTCTACTAGAAACCATTAAAGCAGGTTTTGGTACACCTAATATACCATCTAAAAAATTATTGTATCCAAGATAAAACACAATTAAAAATGAAAATATAACGCTTAAAATAACTAAAGCACTCATAAGGTTTTCAGCCAGTTTAATAGTAAAGTCTGGAATCTTTTTGATTGTTTGTATAGATTTTCCTAAACTTGAAAATCCTACCAACTTTTTTATGCCAAACGAGCTAAGTCCTATTGCAAGGGCAATTAATATACCAGCAAAAGTTACAATTAGCTTAAAAAAATTATCCTGAAATTTATATGATTGAAATAAACTTTCAAGTAGCATCCATTCAGAAACAAAACCTATTAAAGGTGGCACTGCGCTAAATGATAAACCAGAAATTAACATACCAAAACCAGCTGATTTGCTGACATTTTTTAGTATGCCACCTAAATCGTCTATATTTTCTTTTTGAAGTGTTTCTTTAGCGTGACCTATGGATAAAAACATTGTAGTTTTAGACAAAGAGTGTGATATTATTAAAAAAATCGCAGTTAGGTAAGAAAAATCAGCTAATATATTTAAATTACTATACCTTGCAATCATGCTTACGCCTAAACTTGCTAAAATCATACCATTATTCTCCATTGTGGAATATGCTGGTAGTGTTTTTAACTGAGTTTCTCTGGCTGATTGTAATGCTCCCCAAAATGCACTTAAAGCACCCAGAATAACAGCTATAATTGCTAAAAAAACTGATTTTTCTAATGAAAAAACTCTAAAAACTCCATATGTGCCCACAAGCGTAAGAGGTACGGATAGTATAGCAGCAATATTAGATGGCGCTTTTGAGTAAGTTTGACCAATCCATACATGAGTGGGCACGATATCCATTTTTATAATGAACCCTAAAAATGCAAATAATGCAAATAGGTAATTATTTTGATATGCTTGAAATAAAAAAGTTCCACTATGGGCAAATATAATTGCAAAAGCAATCATTAACAAAACACTGGAGCCTTCAGAAAATGCTAAAAATTTGTAAGCTTGCTTGTATGAATTGGACTTTTCTAATATTAAAAAAAATAAACTAATATTTGTAATCTCAAAAGCAACTAAAAATGTAATAGCATCTTTTGCACAAAATATAAACAACATACTTAACATTGTGAAGTTTATTAAAAATGACATTGTTTTACTAAATAGTTTTCCAAAATCTATTGAATACAAAGCAATTGCACTAAAGCAAACATACGCTATAATTAAAAATACGGCAGATAGTTTATCAACACCTATACTTAAGCTTAGACCATTAAATACATTGATTTGATAAGAAAAACCATTAATATAGCCTTCAAATCCTACAAAAGTGCAGCTTATTGCACCAAGGACGGCAAAAATATAACTCAATGATTTATTAAAAAAAACAGCCATACCTAAAATAAAAAACAAAATTGCAAAATCAAATGTTAACATATCAAACCACCCTGCGCTATTTCTATTAATTTTTTTAAAATTTCTGTGGGTTCTGAAACGTTTTTTAGGTGAGCTACCACATTTTTCAAATTTAATTTTTCAAAATAAAGTCCAATATTGCTGTTTTCTATAAGCATTACACCATAAGGAGAAGGCATTTGAGAAATAGCTTCTTGTATAATGGGCAACATTTTTTGTGTTGGTCTTGAGAGAATCACAAGCACATCAGCATGACGGGGTGTATTCGTAAAAAAGATTCCATAAGCGTGTAAGTTATATTTTGGCGATAATAAGCTGTAAAATTCCATCAGTAACTCAACATCTGATCCTCCATCTATACAAAATACATGCAATGATTTTTTAAATACTGTTTTTGAATTATTTGTTTTAAATTTGAATTTTTTGCTGTATTTTTTTGATAGTCCATAAATAGGCCACAAAAACATTTTATCTCCTCCTCATTTCGCCGCATCCGAAAAAAATGCGCCAAACGATTCTACAGTAAACGTAAAATCAGTAAAAATTTGTCCTATTAGAGCTTTTTCAATTGCTTTAACTAAAAAAAATGATGGTGTTGCGACATAAACATAATCTATTTTACTACCTACAAGTTCAATGTAATAATAAATTGTACCGCTTGGGGATTCTGTTAGTGCAATAGTGTTTCTTTTTTGTTGATCATCGTCAATACTTATATTTTTATTTTTTTCATCTATATTTTTTTGAAGTTTGATTAATAGTTTTTTAATTAAATCTATTGATTGAAAGATTTCTTTTGCCCTCACAATCATCCTTGATAACGCATCTGATCCTTCTTCTAAAATAGGTTTAAAATCATCAAATAAATCTTCAAAAGACCTAGTATCTAAAGAAAAATTCATTGCTTTTACAGCTGGACCATCAAAATTAAATTCTTCGAAGTCATCTGTTGTAAGAAGTCCAGTGTTGTGAAGTCTGTCTAAGTAATTTTCGCTTTTTAGAGAAAATTTATAAAGTTTTTCAAACTCATTTACAATATTTTCAAGCTTATTTACAAAAATTTTTAATTGATCTAGTGATATATATTTTATTGTACCTATGCTGTTGATATTTTTTAAAAATCTGTTTTTAAAAAGATATTTGTTGTTTTCAAGAATTTCGTCAAATAGGTATATAAGATGATTTGCTAAAACTTTTTGAGCTGCTGCATCTGCTAAACGTGAAATTACATATATATGGTTAAATATACGTTCAGTTTCTATAAAAATTAATCGCATAATTTTTGTTTTGTAGTTTGGTTGTATATTAAATGCATTTTCTATTGCTTTTGAATAAGCGCAAGAATGAGAAAATGCAAAACTTGTGCAAATTTGCTCAGCAAGTCGCAATCCTTCAAAAACATCCTTTTTAATCATTAATTTTTCTATTGAACGTGATTTGTAAGAGTTATCAATATAAACTTCTTTTATTCTTTCACCATAAGTAAAAATATTGAATGTAACCGATTCCAATAAAGCACCACTTGATGGACCCAATCTAAAATTGAACAACTCGTCTTTTGGTTCTTTTGACTCAAAAAGTTCTTTTTGCCACTTATATGCTTTAAATTCTTTGCTTTGTGAATTATCAACGAGACCAACAAATGAACCAGAGTTTACAAATAATTGCTCTGAATCTTCTTTTTTTATTATGCCAAGTAATCTTTTCATTTAATTACTCCTTGAAGGAATCGGTATAAAAATGGCAAGGATATAAAAGTAAGTATTGATAGTGTAATATTTATTATGGGCACTAACGTAAAATTGCTTTCTTTTATAGCTTTTTTTCTTTGACCACTAAAAACCATATTTATAACTTTGTAATTTATAAATAAAAAGCCACATCCAACAAAGGAAATTAATATTGATCCAATAAGCCAGCCGTATAGGTCAATAGTTTTTGATAAAATTAGAAATTCTCCAAAAAAAAATAGCAGAAGGCGGAGCACCAGTGACAGCTAAGCTACCAAAAAACAAAAATAAACCAGTGTGTGGCATAGTTTTAATTATGCCATTTATATCTTCAATTTTTTTGCTTTTATAATTATGCAGTATATTACCCGTGAGCATAAAAATACCAGATTTTGCAAATGCATGGGCAAATATCAAAACAATTGCACCAAATAGAGCGTATGATCCCAAACTAATTCCAATCAATGCAAGTCCCATATTTTCAATCGAAGAATAAGCAAAAAGTCTCTTGTATAGTGTTTGGTTTAAACTCATAATGCTTGCTGTAGCAACACTTAAAAAACCTAAAATAAAAGCGAATTCAGATAACAATATATTGTGATTTATCTGGAAAAGCCTTATAATTGGATACAGCGACACAGGTAGTAGTACTGCACTAAATATAGCACTAACTGGTGCTGGTGATTTGCCATGGGCGTCAGCAAGCCAAGTATTCATAGGAAAAATTCCAGCTTTTGTACCATAGCCTATAATTAAAAGTATTGCGCCTAATAAAAATAAACTACCTGTTGGTTTTATAGTAAGTAATTTGAATATTGATAGCGTATCGCAAGCAGAGTATAAAAATAATGTAGCAATGAGTGATATTACAAGACCCACAGAAACAATTATAATATAGCGCCATGCAGCTTCCAGTGCTGTAAAGTCATTTTCTACAGCAACAAGTAAAGCACTTGAAAATGTGGTTGCTTCTATGCCAACCCAAATAAGACCTAAATTGTTTAGTATTACACTGAAAAACATTGCTGCAACGAAAATATTTAAAAGCATGAAATATTGATAAACTTTTATAAAACGCTCTTTTATATTTGAAATATACTCAATGGAAAAAATTACGACGCCAAAATATACAATAGCTATCATTAAAGAAAATATTTTTGAAAGGTTATCTACATAAAAAAAACTGCTTGAATAGTTTTTGCTAAACAAAATGAAAATAGAACTTATTAAACTCAATAAGCTTGTAAAAACAGATACAGTGCGTTCTTTTTTCCTAAATCCAATAAAGCAAAGTATAGAACCAATTGTAGCAAATAATGCTGGTAGCGTGTAAATCATCCGTATAGTTCCTCCTCTTTTTGGATATCTTCGTCACGAATTTTCATTAATATACCACCTATCATAACAATGCCTAAAATATCTAAAATAATCCCTGCTTCAACAATAAAAGGTAATCCGTTAAATAAAAAGGATAACAAGAACATAGAGTTTTCCATAACAAGGTATCCAATCAATTGAGCATATGCATTTGATCGAGACATTATTAAGAAAGCACCTTGAAGCATAAGTGTAATAGGAATTGATATCAATGATTTACCAAATTCGAAAAATACTACTGTGTATAAAATATAGCTAAAGATAGCAAGTAAAACTGATATTAAAATAGATAGACTAACGCTTACTTTGTGTTTATTTTCTCTTGCTCGAAATATTTGTTTGTTTATGGTATTTATTAAGTAACGTGGGATAAAGATTGCTCTAGTCAGAATTGTTAAAATTGATAGAATTATAATTGAAATATTATTATTTAAAACACCAAAATACATCAAAAAAATTCCTAAAATCCAGGATTGAATTGAGAATGTTTTGATATTGTTTGAAACATAATTTTGCCATTGCATAAAAATCGATAATGCTATTTCTATAAAACCAATCAGTATAAATACATTATGTTGCATTTTTTATCCTCCGCTTGTTGTTATGTAAAATACAAGCATAGCCAATAGCGTAAAACTAAAAGCTATAGCTATATAATCAAAGATTTTAAATAGTCTGTATTTTGAAACCATACTGTTAATAAATGCAAAGATTATAAGCAATATAATAATTTTAAAAAAATTGATAAACATATAAAAAAATATTGAAATCAAGCTTAATTTCATGGGAACAAAAAATGGCCATGTATAAACATTTAAAAAAACATTCATTAAAATAAATTGTTTAATATAGCTGCCCCATTTTAAGAGAGCTAATTCTCTGCCTGAATATTCATGAATTAATAAAGTATCAATTGAACCTAATTCATTTAAAGAGCTGCTTTCTATGGGTAGTTGTCCGATTTCAATAATTAAAACAAATAAAAATGCAAGAGCTATAAATAAATGCACTAAAGAATAATACCAGCTTGTTGAAGTTTGCATTATGTTGTTAATTACATAAGGATTGTTGGTACCTGAAATAACACCAAGCATAATAAATATTAGCAAAATAACCGGTTCAGTAAATATTCCTATACTTGATGATCGTGATGCGCCTAAAATTGAATAGTTATTTTTGGAATCAAGCGCAGAAAGTTTAATAAGGGTCGATGCAGCACCAAACACTAAGCCGCCACCAACAAAGTCAACAACAGGACCAAATGTTAAAGGAAATGCGGTAATAATAGGCAACACCAAAGTTAAAAATAAATACATTGCAAAGCTCATATATGGTACATAAGCAAAAAATATTGAAGAGGATTCTGGGTAAATGCTTTGTTTTTTAAAATATTTAAATAGATTGTAATACTCTTGGAATATAGAGGGTCCCCCTCTTGAAGACAATCTTTCATTGAAAAAATTTAAAATTCCAATAGCTAAAGGAGATAGGATAATTACATACAACAATTGCGCAATACTTAAATAAAACAGCATATCAAACCCCGTATGTATTTTTTAAATAAAGAATATATGATTTTAATAATTAAAAATGACACCAACAACCCCTACATAAATAATTTGTAGGAGTTATCAGCCTAGGTAGGCATTTTTGGCGAACTCCATCGCCACTTTTGTATTATTTTAAATTTTTTATTCATTTTGTCAAGACTAAAACTTGAAAACACACTTAATTTGCTTTATTATAGCAAAAGAATGAATATTTCAAAAATAATTAGGTTGAAACTTTATAAACTAACAAAAGATTTTGGTTATGTAATTTCAAATCAATCTTATTTTCTAAAATGGCTTATTTTAGGATCTATAGTTGGTGTAATTGCTGGTTTTGGTGCTTTAGTTTTTTATTATTCTATAAAACTTTCAGAAAGTTTCTTTTTACAATACTTGCTTGGCGCAAAATTGCCGCTACCAAAAGGCGAAAATTTAAGTGAAACTTTTACAATAAAGCGTGCATATTTGATACCTTTTGTAGTAGCTTTTGGTGGTTTAATTTCAGGTTATTTAATTTTTAAATTTGCACCAGAAGCAGAAGGGCATGGCACAGATGCAGCAATTGATGCTTATCATAATAAACAAGGTAACATTAGGCCACGCGTGATTTTTTTAAAAACTATAGCTTCTGCTATAACAATAGGCTCTGGTGGATCAGCTGGCAGGGAAGGGCCGACTGCTTTGATTTCGGCTGGCATCGGGTCTTTAATTGGCAAAATCTTACACCTTAATGTTCAAGATAAGAGAAAAATTGTAGCAATTGGTATTGGTGCAGGGATTGGCACAATTTTTAAATCACCAATAGGTGGTGCAATCTTAGCTGCTGAGGTTCTTTATAAAAGAGATTTGCAGTCTGAAGTAATTTATCCAGCTATTGTAGCAAGCGCGATAGGTTACTCTATATTTGGAAGTTTTGTAGGGTTTGAGCCTATTTTTGGGTTTTATAAATCGCCATTTAACCCATTAAGGTTGCCGTTTTATATTATTTTAGGTGTTGTGTGTGGATATTTAGCTATTGTTTACCCAAAAACATTTTATTATGTAAAAGAAAAATTTGCAAAACTTAATATAAATAACATTTACAAACCAGCTATCGGTGCATTTATAAGTGGCTTAATTTCTCTTATTTTTCCTGAAGTAATAGGCGTTGGTTATGGGTGGATTCAGTTACTTATAGATGGGAAGTTTAGTGTGTTGCCAACATTTGGTTTGCCACTTTTGTTAATTTTTTTAATAATGCCTTTTGTAAAGATTATTGCCACTGCGTTTACAATTGGCTCTGGTGGCTCTGGTGGTGTATTCGCACCCGGTATGTTTATTGGAGCATTTACTGGTGTTAGTTTGGGGGTTATTTTTCATTATTTTTTTCCTACAATAGTAAGTAATTACAATATTGGTGCGTTTGTCATTGTTGGCATGCTTGCATTGTTTGGTGCAGCAGGCAAAGTGCCAATCGCAGTTACACTAATGGTTGTGGAAATGACTGGTAGTTTGCAACTTTTGCCAGCTTTGATGATTGCTGTGTCTATATCTTACTTAATATCTGGGAGTACAACTATTTACAAATCTCAAGTAAATACACAAAAAGATTCACCCGCACATTTTGGTGAATTTAATATTCCTTTTTTAGAAAGATTAAAAATATCAGATATTGGAATATACAAAAGGATTTTTGTAAAACCAACAGATAGTATAGAAACAGCTAAAGATTTAATGATTAAAAATTTCTTTTTTTCTTTACCTGTTGTGGAAAATGATAAATTTTTAGGTACAGTGTATTTGTATGATATTATAAATGAAAATAATGGATCTATAGATAAATTTGTAAAAATTGGAACAGCATCGGCTACAATTTCTACGACACTTGAAGATGCATGGAAACTTATGAGTGCAAATAAAACCACATGGCTACCTGTTGTTGAAGATTCTATGTTTCTTGGCATTGTTAGTTTTGCTGATATATCTGATATTTACAGCAAAAAGCTTAAGGAATTAAATTTGGATAACAAATGAACGATTTTGTTTTTACTGGTAAAATAAGCATTAATGCATTTTGTTCTCATAATACATATTGGAAGAGTGCGTGCAGTAAATGTATAGAGGTATGCCCATTCGAAGCTTTAGCTATTGATTTTGATAATAATGTTGTGGTTGGTGATTGTATTGGCTGTGGTGTGTGTTATAGTGCCTGCGAAAACGATGCTATAGAATTAAACCGCAATTTGGATATCGATCTTGTAAAGAATGTTACAGAGCCTTCATTTGGCTGTATTTTTGCTAAAGGTGATAACAAAATATCATGTATTTCAAGGTTAGGTGAAAATTTGATTGTGTATTTTGTATTGAAATTTGGATATATTAATATTTTTAAAGGAAATTGCGAAAAGTGCAAATTTAAAATGTCACTTGAGGTTTTTGAAAAAAATTTAAAAAAAACACAGGAAATTTTAAAAGCACTTGATATAAGTTTTGATGCAGTAAAAATTGAGCAGTCCAGTTTGGATAAGCCTTTTGAGCCAAATTTTGGTATTTCCAGAAGAGATGTCTTTAAAATTAAAGAAAGAGTACCTAAAAGAGACTTTTTGATTGAGCTTATTAAAGAAAATATAAAACAAAGTGCAGAATATATTGGCACAATAAGGCTTTCAATAAATGAAATTTGTGATTTTTGTTCAATTTGTGAGTCAGTTTGTCCAAAAGGTGCAATTATTATAGAAAAACGCGAAACTGCTGTTATTTACTTTAACCCATCACTGTGCAGTGCTTGTAAAAATTGCATTGATGCATGTCCAAAAAATGCTATTACTGCAAAAAAAGCTTTTGTAGAAGATTTAATACCAAAAGCATTAAAGCTTTTTGAAAAACCTAAAAAGATTTGTTCTTGTGGCAATGTTTACTATACTGATGAAGAAATTTGCCCAGAGTGCGAGATAAAAAATAAAAAAAGACAGGAATTGCTAAGCTACATAAAGGATTTATTTTGATAATTGTTTGGGTTCTTTGTTTACTTCATACAAAACCATTGTAGGAAAGTTGTCATATACAAGGTTAAAGTATTTTGGATCATAATCTCTCAAAATATACATTTGGTTAAACATAGAGTAAAATGGTTGTTTTTGCAGAATGTAAACATTTATTTTTGAGTTTTTAAGATAAACTACATCAATATACAAACCGTCACTATCAAGACTTTTAATAGTTAGTTTTTTGTCTTTATAAATGGCAAGTGTATTGATATTAAATTTTAAAGATGGGGTTTTTAAGTACATTTTTTTTATATTTATTTCATTTAGTCCACAGAAAACTGTATCTTCTGATTTTCTTTGGCAATCTCCTAGTTGACCAATAGGTTCAAAAAGCCCTTTTTTCTTTTTAAAGTCCCATGTGCCAAAATAGTTTATCCAACCAAATTTGCCAATTTCATCACCAGTAAATGCAAAGTATGTAGGCCTTTTAAGTGGCGCGTTAAACTTTCCTTCAAATATTTTGTCTCTAATTTCCTGAGGTGTATTTTTTTCTTTTAGTAATTTTTCTATGCCTGTATTGCCAATATTTGATATAGCACTTATTGTATTGTACGCAATTTCTGGGTTTGAATCAGAATAACTTGTAGCTATAAAGTAAGTTTTTGGGTATATCTGGGATTGTCCATCGTGAAAAGTAGCTCTATTTGCTAGAAATTCTATAGCAGTACCGTAATCCCACCAAGTCCAGATTACAGACGACTTTGGCGTAATTTTATTCAAATTAACGAAATCTGCATAAAGCTGTGGCGTAATTTTAGGTTCTGCAATTACTATGTTTGGTGCAAGAGGAATTATTGTCAATACAATAGCCATAATACTTGCAACAACATTTTTTACATTATTGATTTTTTTTATATTCAATTTTACTAACATATCAAACAAATAACCAAACCCTAATCCTAAAAAAGGCGCAAGATACATAGCAAATCTTTCAGCACCTTTAAAAGACATCAAACCTATAAAAAATAATGGTAAAAAAACCATGAATTTTCTAAAATTCATTATTAAAAACAGTGCCAAACCAACAAGTGATGCCAAAAAAACTATAAAATTTCCACTTGTTAGCTGTGATAGATAATGTAAATTAACACGTGCGGCTTCTGCGATAGATACAAATACATTTGGAAAAACGCCCATTGTAGGTTTAAAGAAATCAATCAAATAAACATTAATTAAAAAAATAGCATTGTGTATACCCATATATAGTATGATTGGGTTTGTGCTTATTAGAAAAAGAATACTTTCTTTCCAGCGTTTTTTATAAACATTTGGGTCAAATATATGAAAAAACTTATCAGTTTTTTGAGTAAAACCAAACGAGAGTATATACACAATGGCAAACGCTAATATTATGCCTTCGTGCATATACCACCAGTAATAAAGTTGCGCAAAAATACCAGCTATAATTGCATAAAGGTAGCTTTTTTTAGGTTGCCTAAACTGGCTTAAATACAAAAAATATCCAATTGCCAGTGGAAAAAATAAATTCATACAATCTGGCCTTAGTCTTGCAATTAATGTTCGTGCTATATAAATTAAAGACAAAACACCCGTTACAGAAGAGCTGAAAGCTGCCAAAGGATAACCCAAATCCATTAGATAAAAAACAAGCGGTATAACAAAAAGTACTGCAAGTATAGGTACCATATAAACAGACAAATTTTGAATTGAAACATGTAGTAATTTTGAAAGTTCAGCACTTAAAAAGCTTATCATAAAAATTACAGGTGGAAATGTAGCTATTTTATCTGGATAGAATCTTAGAGGGTCTTGCTTTAATGGTTTATATAAGCCTTCATTAAAAGCTTTTGCATAGTAAGAATAGTAGAATGCATCGTATTCAGTATATAATGCATTCCCTTTGTAGTAGTATTTGGAAGGGTTCTGATTCCAAACATACAAACTATAGAACCTGTATGCAAGACCAAGTGAAATGGCTATACATATTATTAAAAGCGAAATTAAAACTTTTTTTCTACTCAACTTAAACTTCCTAAAAAAACTTATTGCATTTTATATGATAATTGTATAAAAATCAATTATGTTTTATGATTGCGTGGTGGTTGGGGCAGGACCTGCTGGGTCGACTGCTGCTAAAATTTTATCCAGTTTTGGCTACAGGGTTCTGATAATTGATTCAAAGATTTTTCCGCGAGAAAAATTATGTGGTGGATGCGTATCGGCAAAAATAATTGATTATATACCCCAGATAAATAGTTTGGCAAAAGCCAGTACAAATAAAGCCATCTTAAGCTACAAAAAAACCGCTTGTTTAGAAATAGAATCGAAAGACCCCTTTGCATACTTTGTTGAAAGAAAAACTTTTGATAAATATCTGCTTGATAGCGCACTTGAAAATGGTTGCGAGTTTAGAAATGAAAAATTGTTATCTTTAAGTTATGATGATTCTGGCATCGAAGTTTTTACAAATGCCAACAACTATAAAACAATATACTTAATTGGGGCAGATGGAGCAAATTCAATAATTAGAAAAATTTTACACATAAAGCCAAAATTTTTAGTAAAAACCCTACAGGTAGAAACAATTTATTACAATGATTCTAATGTCAATATTGACATAGGTTTTAAAGGATTAAATTATTACTGGAATTTTCCTCAAAATGGTGTTTGGGGTATTGCTTCCACAAAAAAAAATATTAATAAACTTTTTTTTAAGTATTATGGCAATGATATGCTTATCAATCCAAAAGGCTATTTTATTCCAATAGCTTTTTCCAAAAAAAATTTAGGTAAAAAAAATATACTGCTTGTTGGCGATGCTGCATGTTTGGCAGACCCTTTTAGTCTAGAAGGTATATACAATGCAATTTTTAGTGCACATCTGGCTTCTGCTTCTATTTTAAGTTATCCTAAAAACCCTTGTCAGGCTTATAGCGCTTTAGCTGATAAAATTTTAGAAGAAAATAAATATAGCTACTTTATATCAAAAATTGTTTTAAATTTTCCATATTTCTCTTTTTTTCAATTGTCAAAGGGTAATGAAAACGCTTTAGCTGATTATTTGATTGGCAAAAAAAGTTCCAAAGAATTATTTTGGTTACTTTTAAAAAGTTTATATCAAAAAACGATTAAATAACAATTGACTTTTTTTTTTAAATTTGGTAACCTATCGCAGATTTTTGATAAGGAGGTGCGCGTGATAAGCGTAAACTTGGTATGGCAATTTATTCTTGCGCAGATGTTTGGTTTTATAGTTTTGCTTTTTATTTTAAATTTCCTTTTATATAAACCTGTCCTTGAAATAATAAGAAAAAGACAGGAATATATCTTAAATCTTTTAGCTGAAAGCCAAAAACTAAAAGAAGAAGCAAAAGCAAAACTAGAGCAATATCATCAAGAAAAATTAAATGCTGAAGAAGAAGGTAAGAAAATCTTTAATTCTATGCTTGAAGAAGCCAGGAAAATCAAAGAAGAAAAGCTTGCCCAAATAAATGAATTATTTAAAAAAGAGCAAGCGGAATTTGCAAGTGCTATTGAACAAGATATTAAAATCCAAACACAAAATATCGATTCAATAACTAACCAAATATCAAGCCTTCTTTTAAAAAATATTGTAAAGGGTGAGGGCTAATATGAAATTTATTTATTCTTTATTCATTTTAATTGCAATGCCACTTACTGCTTTTGCCAGTGAATCTGAATCTGCTGGTGCACACATGCTTTGGCGCGTTATTGATTTTATTATATTTGCCTCATTGATAGTTTATTTTTTGCGAAAACCTGTTGCAAACTATTTTAGAAACAGAAAAAAACAGATATTTGAAGAAATAGAAAACGCTAAAAAAGCCAAAGAAGAAGCTCAGCAGGCGCTTAATGAAGCTCAAAGCTTACTATCAAAACTTTCAAGCGAAATTGAAAATATAATAAACACTTACAAGCAAATGGGAGAAAAAGAAAAAGAGGATTATGCCAATATGGCAAAAGAACTAGAAGAAATCTTTAAAAAGCGCCTTGAGCAAGAAAAGACTATGATTTTAAATAAAGCTTATAAAGATTTTATAGATAAAGTTATATCTAAAGCTATTACAAAGGCAAAACAGCAGTTTATGGCTTTAAACAATCAGGATCTGCGCAGCATAAACAAAAGATACTTTGATTATTTTGGGGTTGAATATGATAAGTAAAATAATTTCTCTAAGATATGCTAGAGCTTTGGAAAAAGTTTGCAAAAGTCAATCTATCAGTCTGGAATCTGCTTATAATGATTTAAGTAAAGTTTGTATACTGCTTCAGGAAAATAAAAAGCTATTTGAATTATTGAAAGTATCTATTTATCCAATTGAAAACAAAATAGCTATACTAAAGGATATATCAAGTGGAATTATATACAATTTACTTAAATTTATGGTTTCAAATGGGAGAATAGGATTAATTTTCGATGTTCTTGATAGCTTTAATCAGATAATGCTTCAAAGTCAAAACAAAGCAAAGGCTAGAGTAATAAGTGCTATAGAGCTTATTGATAGCGAAAAGAAAGTATTGTCGGATATATTTTCTAAGATTTCTGGGAAGATACTGGATTTTGAGTTTTTTGTAGACAAAAACCTCATAGGTGGGATTGTAGTTGAAATAGAAGGTAAAATCTATGATGGAAGTATTAAAACTTACCTTACAAATATAGCCAATAGACTAAATAATTTGAACATTTCTCAAGGAGGGATTGGATGAATATCAAACCTAGCGAAATTAGTGAAATAATCGCTAAAGAAATAGAGGAAGCCAAAGATTTTGTTGAAATTAGCGAAGTTGGTAAAGTATTGAGCGTTGGTGACGGTATAGCTCGAATATACGGATTAACAAATGTCATGGCCAACGAGCTTATAGAATTCCAGAATGGTGTGGTTGGCATGGCTTTAAACCTTGAAGAAGACAATGTAGGCGCTGTTATATTAGGCGATGATACAGGTATCAAAGAAGGTGACTCGGTAAAAAGAACCGGTAAGATAACCCAGGTGCCTGTGGGAGAAGCTCTTGTAGGCAGGGTGGTAGATGCTTTAGGCAACCCCATTGATGGAATGGGACCTATTAATGCCCAAAACTACAGACGTGTGGAAATTAAAGCACCAGGTATTGTAAAAAGGCAACCGGTTAAAGAACCATTGCAAACAGGTATCAAAGCAATAGATACAATGATACCAATTGGTAGAGGTCAAAGGGAGCTTATAATAGGTGACAGGCAGGTAGGAAAAACTCAGATTGCCCTTGATACCATTGTTAACCAAAAAGGTGAAAATGTTTATTGCATATACGTAGCTATTGGACAGAAACGCTCTACTATAGCTAGAATTAAAAAACAATTAGAAGATTTAGGCGCTATGGAATACACCACAATTGTAGCAGCAACTGCATCAGACCCAGCTCCACTTCAGTACTTGGCTCCCTATGCTGGTGTTACAATGGGTGAGTATTTTAGGGATAATGGTAAACATGCTTTGTTAGTATACGATGATTTAAGTAAACATGCTCAAGCTTACAGGCAAATGTCTTTGCTTCTTAGAAGGCCACCAGGCAGAGAAGCATATCCAGGCGATGTATTTTACCTTCACTCAAGATTACTTGAGAGGGCGGCCAAATTATCCGATGAGTTAGGTGGAGGCTCACTAACGGCGCTTCCAATAATTGAAACCCAGGCTGGCGATATTTCAGCCTACATTCCAACAAACGTAATATCCATTACAGACGGCCAAATATTCCTTGAAGCAGATTTATTTTATGCAGGTATAAGACCTGCTGTTAACGTAGGTCTGTCTGTATCCAGGGTTGGTGGTGCAGCCCAAATAAAAGCTATGAAACAGGTTGCAGGTATGCTCAGGCTT
Organism: Desulfurella multipotens; assembly: GCF_900101285.1. Lineage (NCBI taxonomy): Bacteria > Pseudomonadati > Campylobacterota > Desulfurellia > Desulfurellales > Desulfurellaceae > Desulfurella > Desulfurella multipotens. The sequence continues at coordinate 6,695 of NZ_FMYU01000012.1, read as the reverse complement.
TCACTTGCTCAATACAGAGAGTTAGCTGCCTTTGCTCAATTTGGCAGTGACCTTGATAAAGTTACTCTCCAGCAACTTAACAGAGGTTCAAAACTCACAGAAATATTGAAACAGCCACCATTTGCCCCGCTTCCTGTGTATAAGCAAATTCTTATTGTTTATGCAGGAAATAATGGCTTTTTAGATGATTTGCCAAACAAAGCTTTAAAAAAATACGAAGAAGAGTTGTATAAATTTGTTGAAACCAAGTACCCAGATATTTTTAAAGAAATAAAAGAAAAGAAAACAATAAGTGATGAGTTAAAGTCAAAGATAGATAAAGCCTTAGAAGAATTTAAAGCTATATTTAAGGCTTGAGGTTAGAATATGCCAAGTTCAAGGGATATTAAAAGAAAGATAAACAGTATAGCCAAAACGCAGCAAATAACCAAAGCGATGAAAATGGTTGCCGCTGCAAAGCTAAGAAAAGTGCAACACACAGCTATGCAGTTTAGACCTTACATAGGAAAATTCGAAGAGATCATAAAGTATCTATCTGAGTATACGCCACCCCAAGATAACAAGTTTTTGTTTCTAAGAGATGTAAAAGCTGCCGAAATCATTGTTGTTGCATCGGATAAAGGTTTATGTGGTGGTTTTAACCATAATATAATTAAAGAAACAGAAAACTTAGTATCAAACCTTTCATCTAAAAATATATCAGTATCAATAACAGTTGTAGGCAAAAAGGTTTATGATTATTTTCATTTTAAAGGCATACAAATAAAACACTTCTATACAGGCATACTTAAAAATGAAGCACATTTTGTTGATGCAAAAAAGATTATGAATGTAGCTATTAAAGATTTTTTGGAAGAAAAAACTGACGAAGTCTATATTGTTTACAACAAGTTTGTCAATATGCTTATTCAAAGACCTACTGTAAAAAAAGTTCTGCCAATTAGTTTTGAAGAAGAAAACGGCCAAAAGCAAAAGTACGAGAAATTTACATTTGAGCCTTCAAAAGAAATAGTTTTGGAGGAAATGTTATTAAAGTATGTTTACATGTCCCTTTATGATAGCTTTTTGGAGTCCCTAGCCGGTGAGTACGCAGCCAGAATGCTTGCTATGGAAGCTGCTACAAAGAATGCTCAGGATATGATTAAGAAATTGACTTTATTTTACAATAAGGCAAGGCAGGCTGCTATTACAAAAGAATTAATAGAAATAACAACAAGTATAGAAGCAATGAAATAAAAAGGAGTTAAAGGTATGAATAAAGGCAAGATTATTCAGGTTTTAGGCGCTGTAGTTGATGTTGAGTTTCCTGAAGGGCAAGTACCTTCTATTTATAATGCATTGGTCGTTAAAAAAGAGTTTATAGAAAATGCAACATCTGATCTTATCCTGGAAGTTGCCCAGGATTTAGGTGAAAACAGGGTAAGAACCATTGCTATGGATTCTACAGATGGTCTTGTTAGGGGAACAGAAGTTATTGATACAGGTAACTATATAACAGCACCGGTAGGCAAAGAAGTACTAGGTAGAATTATCAATGTTGTTGGTGAGCCAGTTGATGAATTAGGACCAGTCGATGCAAAGGAAAGATGGCCTATACATAGAGATTCGCCGCCACTTGAAGACCAAGCTACAACTAGCGAAATGTTTGAAACAGGTATTAAAGTCATAGATCTGCTATGTCCATATGCAAAAGGTGGTAAAACTGGTTTGTTTGGCGGAGCTGGCGTTGGCAAAACAGTTCTTATCATGGAGCTTATTAACAATGTTGCTATGCAGCATGGTGGATATTCGGTGTTTTGTGGTGTTGGCGAGAGAACAAGGGAAGGAAATGATTTGTGGAATGAAATGAAAGAATCAGGCGTTTTAAAAAATGCCGCTTTAGTTTATGGCCAGATGAACGAACCACCAGGTGCAAGGGCACGTGTAGGTTTAACGGGACTTACGATAGCAGAGTATTTTAGAGATGTAGGCAAGCTTGATATCCTTCTTTTCATTGACAATATATTTAGGTTTACACAAGCAGGTAGTGAAGTTTCTGCACTTTTGGGCAGAATACCTTCTGCTGTGGGTTATCAACCAACACTTGGTACAGATATGGGTGAGCTTCAAGAACGCATCACTTCTACAAAAAATGGTTCAATTACATCTGTTCAAGCGGTGTATGTTCCTGCAGATGACTTGACAGACCCAGCTCCTGCTACAACATTTTCTCACCTTGATGCTACAACGGTTCTTTCAAGACGTCTTGCGGAGCTTGGTATATATCCGGCAGTTGACCCACTTGATTCTACATCAAGAATATTAGACCCATATGTTCTTGGTGAAGAGCACTATACAGTGGCAAGAAATGTTCAAGAGATACTTCAAAGGTACAAAGAATTACAGGACATTATAGCTATACTTGGAATGGAAGAATTATCAGAAGAAGATAAGCTGATTGTTGCAAGGGCAAGAAAAATTCAAAGATTTTTATCTCAGCCTTTCTTTGTTGCGGAAGCATTTACTGGAATGAAAGGAAAATACGTTAAAGTACAGGATACAATTAAAGGTTTTAAAGGTATAATAGATGGTTTGTACGATGATTTGCCAGAGCAGGCATTTTACCTTGTTGGAACAATCGAAGATGCTATAGAGAAAGCAAAGACGCTTAAGGGGTAATTATGGATAAAATACACTGTAGTATAGTTACACCTGAAAGAATCATAGCAAGCAAAGAAGTTGACCAGGTCATAGCGCCTGGTGTAAGTGGTGAGTTTGGTATTTTGGCCAACCATATGCCTTTTATAAGCATACTAGACATTGGAACCATCAAGCTTCTATACGAAAATGCGCAAGATAAGTATGTGATAGGAGGTGGTTATTTAGAGTTTGATAATAATACAGCAAATATTCTTTGTGATGAAGTATTTACAAAAGACAATATTACCAAAGAAGAAACACTTAAAATGATAAGCAAAATTGAATCTAGGTTAAAAGAAGAAAAGCCTAATACACCAGAATATACCAGCGTGTATAAGGAATTAGAAAAATATAAATATGTGATAAATATTTTATTTGAAGGGGAAAAGTAATGTCATCAAGTATTGGGTTTGAGCATATTGGTGCAATAGCAATTGTGGTTTTGGGTATTTTGCTTGTTATGTCAATTATATCTTGGACAATAATGATATACAAATGGATTCAACTATCATCACTTAGGGCTAGAAACAATGTTTTTTTAGAAAGGTTTATTGATGGAGAAAGCGAAAGCACCCTAAATAGTTTTGCTCGTATAAACGAATCATTAAATGCTAGGGTTTATATGCTAAGCAAACAATCTCTTTCTGTTGCTAAAGCTTATTTAGCTAAAGAAGTTAATCATTTGGAAAGGGGTTTTAGTATTTTAGCATCTGTGGGTTCAACTGCCCCTTTTGTTGGGCTATTTGGCACTATCTGGGGTATTATAAATGCTTTCAGAAGTATTGGTCTGTCGGATTCTACAAGTATAAGTGTTGTGGCGCCAGGGATATCTGAAGCATTGATTACTACTGCAGCTGGTATTTTTGTTGCTGTTGTTGCTGTCATTGGATATAATTTACTTTATTCGTTATATACTTCTATTATTAGAGAAACAGAAAATTTTCTTGAGGCTATAGGATGAAAATAAACGGATCTAAAGGTGTTTTTTCTGATATAAACATAACACCACTTGTTGATGTAATGTTAGTACTGCTTGTAATCTTTATGGTTACTACGCCTATGCTTGTCAAAGGTATAAAGGTCAATTTGCCAAAAACACATTCAGGCAGTACCAACATTACAAAAAAAGATTTGATTGTAAGTATTGATGATCAGGGCAGGATCTATTTAAATAAGCAGCAAACCGATTTGGATGGTTTAAAAAAAGCTTTCGAAGAAAATCATGGCAATGAAGTTGTGATTGAAGCAGATAAAGCTATAGAGTACGGACTTGTAGTTAGAATTATTGATATAGCCAAACAAAGTGGTATTGAAAAAGTAGGTCTTGCAACAACAAACAAATCAACAAAAACCTAATATTAAATGAAACTAGCCAGTTTTCTATTATCATTATTTATACATATCATAATTATTGGTTTATTATTTTTGCTATTTAAAAGTGTTCCAACACATACAATGCCAACTTATACTGTTAGTTTATTAACGCCAGGTGAAGGCAGGGCAGGGCATCAACATACAATACAGCCTCTTACTACTTCGCCTAAACCAATACCTCATCCTGCTACAACACTTCCACCAAAAATTAACAAAGAAATACAAAAAACTCAAGAGCAGATTCCACCAAAGCCACAAAATATAGAAGAACATAAAAAGGTTATTGAAAAACCACAAACAGAACTTAAAAAAGTAGAAAAAGAAGTGCCAAAACCTAAAGTAAATCAAAAAGAAATCCAAGAAAATATCCAAAATAAAATTCAACAACTCAAAGCAAAAGCACTTCAAGAAAAAATTACGCAATTAAAAGAAGCAATGTTAGAAAATAAAATACGTGAAATTGCACAACAACTAAGAGAAAATTCTCAAACTCAATCCGGTGTTGGTAATATTAAAGCTCAAGGTAGTGGAGTTGGCAATCAGGATAAACTTTTTTCAGATTATTTATCAGTTGTACAAGGAATTATTCATTCAAATTGGTTTGTAGATCAAAATTTATTACCAAACAATAAACTTGTAACGCGTGTTAAAATTACAATTGCACCAAACGGTAAAATAATTAGTGTTAGTATCGTAAAGTCTAGTGGAAATCCATATTATGATAGGACTGTTATAACAGCAATTAATAATTCCACACTTCCTCCGGTGCCTAAAAAATATTTAAATAATAGAAATACCCTTGACTTAATTTTGAATTTCTTTATAAAAGACTAAGGAGGTATAAAATGAGGAAAATTATATTTTTTTTTATTATGTTATTTTTTGTATATAGCGGTCTAATATATGCTCAAAATTATGAATTAAACATTACTAATCCAAATTATCAAAAAATTATAATTAATGTATACAACCTAAAATCTTCAAACCCTCAATTAGCCTCAAAAGTAAAGAGTGTTATAGTAAGAGATTTAAATATGAGCGGTTTTTACCAAGCAAATGATATAAATTCAACAATAAATAACCCATCTGATATTAGTGGTTGTAATTATGGGATTTATGGTAGCGTTAGCGGAAGTGAAAATAATGTAGTATTGGAGGCAGTAGTATATGATGTTACAAATCAAAAAATTGTTATAGATACTAAAATTACAGCAAATAATTTTGCATGGGTTTCGCATAAATTGGTAGACAATTTTATGCTGTATGATACCGGTATATATGGCCCTTTTGAAAGTAAAATCATATTTTCAGCAGGATCAAAAAACGTTAAAAATCTATATATAGCTGATTTTGATGGTGAAAACATTCAACAAATAACACACTATAATACTAATATATTGCTTCCAATGTGGACAACAGATAATGAGGTAAGTTTTACGGCTTATCTGAATAAATATCCAAGTGTCTATTTATTAAATTTATCAAATGGTCACGTTAGAAGTTTATATTCTGCTTCAAATTTTAGTGAAAATGGTACTTACTATAAGAATGGTCTATATGCAGTTTCGATCAATAAAAATTCGAATATAAATATTTTTCTAGTTGATAAAGCTGGTAATATTGTTAAACAATTAACAAACAATAATGGTATAACAATATCGCCTTACTTTACTCCTGATTTATCAAAGATGATTTATGTTTCAAATTCTGAAGGTTCTCCTCAAATTTATTCTTTGGATTTAGGATTAGGCGTTTCGACTAGACTAACGTATAATTGTCCAAATTCTCAATCTCCAGCAGTTTCACCGGATGGTACGAAAATTGCGTATATTTGTGCAGGTTCGGATTTTTCATTAAATGTTATCGGTGTAAATGGCGGCAATAATGAAAATATAATTAGCTCTTATTATCTTGATTCACCTAGTTGGTCATACGATAATAGATATGTTGCAGTCTATGGTAGTATTGACTCTAAAGATGGAATATATATAATTAATACAATAAATGGCAATTTTTCGCTTGCAATTGGAGCTAATAAGTTGTATTCTCATTTTGGTGGGCTAGATGTTAGTAAAAAAATAAATTGAGGAGGTATTGTTATGAAGAAGACTTATCTTTCGCTTGCTGCAATCGTTAGTGCGTCGTTTTTGGCTTACAGTTGTAGTTGTACGACACCAAAAAAGCCTGTTGCTGAGGCTCCAGCACCAGTAAAACAAGAGGTTCAACAACAAGCACCAGCAGCTCCAGCACCAGTAACTACACCTGAAGTCAGCGAGGAAGAAAGGCTAAAGGAAATCTTCCAACGCATTCATTTTAACTTCGACAAGTATAATTTAACTCACATTGACAAATGGGGTATTAATCAGGATGTTCCAAAAGTACTAGATGGTATAGCAGATTATATGGCAAAACATCCAAACATCAAAATTAAGATCGAAGGAAACTGCGATGAGCGTGGAACGGAAGCCTATAACCTAGCTTTAGGCCAAAAAAGGGCTGATGCAGCAAAGAACTACCTTGTAATGCATGGTATATCACCAGATAGGATTGAAACATTGAGCAATGGTAAACTAAAGCCAGTTGATCCTGCTCATAATGAATATGCCTGGGCAAAAAATAGAAATGATCAGTTTGTGATTTTA
>NZ_FMYU01000020.1:0-11720 GCF_900101285.1 Desulfurella multipotens | reverse complement strand
ATGCCTAAAAATATAATATCAAAGTTTTTATCTTTGGCATAACTTGCAATTATTGTAGCAATTTGAAACGAGTCTTTTTTGTGTGATTCATCATCATGTATATGTACACCTTTGTCCGCACCAATAGCTAAAGCTTTTCTTATTGCTTCTTTTGTGCGTTCTGGACCAATAGAAAGTGCTACAACTTCAGCACTGCCTAACTTTTCTTTAAGCCTTACTGCTTCTTCAATGGCATACTCATCATATTCATTGATTTTAAAAGTCAAATCAGATTGTTCATACCATTGTCCGTCACTTGAGATTTTAAATTTAGATTCCATATCTGGAACCTGTTTGATACACACCAGGATATTCATAATAACCTCCTTTTAAAATAAGCATACTTAATTAAAATATTAACTTTAAATATTCTATAATAATTTACGTAAATGTCAAGTAAAAATTTATTTACTTTTCTATTGACAAACTAAAATTAATATGATAAATATAAATTATGATTTTTAACGTAAGAGTGAGTCTGTTATGAATAACATTAATAACGAAGAATATTTTCAAATTGGAGAGGTTTCAAAGAAATTGGGTATAACGCCAAGAACAATTAGATATTACGAAGAGTTTGGTTTGCTAGATCCTCCGCTTCGTATAGAAAATGGTATAAGACTGTACTCTAATTAAGATATAAGACGTATAAAGTTTATTTTAAAACTTAAAGAATTGGGTTTAACCTTAAAAGAAATGTTAGAACTTGCAGATATTTATAATCAGCATAAGCAATCAATTACTATTATGCCAAAATTGATTGAAATATTAGATGATCATATTGATAAGATTGATAGTAGGATTTCAAAATTAGCCTCTTTAAGAAACGATATAGTAGAATACAGAAAACGCATTTTATCTATAATTGAACAAAACAAAAATGAACAAAATAAATAAGGGGGCATCAAAAATGAAAAAACTCTTATTAATTGTATTTGGTGTATTGTTTTTGTCAAAAGTATCGTATGCAGTAAATGTAGATGGTGTTAATGTAAAAAATACATTAATGCTTAATTCAACACAATTGCAGTTGAATGGTTATGGGATTAGACATTATAGTTTTCTTGGTATAAAAATTTATGTAGGAGCTTTATATACACAAGAAAGAGTTTATTCCACTGAACAACTTCTTTCATCTAAACAAAATAAAGTCATTGTTATGTATTTTGTGTATCCAAATGTTAGCAAAGATAAGGTTATAGGAGCATTTAAAGAAGGTTTTAAAGATAATTACCCATCAATTATTGGCACAAGTGAAGAAAAAAGTTTTCTCAATCTTTTTACACATGGCTTTAAAAAAGGTGACTCAATAGAAATAGCTTTACTCGAAAATGGCAATACACAGGTATACGAAAATGGTTCTTTAATTGGTCAAATTCATTCTCCAGAGCTTCAAAAAGCAATAATTATGGTTTATTTTGGCCCAAAACCACCAGATAAATCCATGAAAGAAGGGATGCTTGGAAAATGATAGTAGAAATTCAAAAGAGATTCAGCGATTTTGATATGTATACACATGTAAACAGCGCAGTGTATTTTACATATTTTGAATATGCACGCATTGTAGCGCTTGGACAGATTTTTCAAAAAGTGTCTGATACCATTTGGTTTGTAGTAGCAAAACAATCATGTGAATATTTAGAACCAATTTTATTTAACGATATCGTATTTGTAGAATTAAAAATTGAAAAAATTGGTAAATCAAGTTTTGATATATCATACATAGTTAAAAATGATAATAAAACATTTGCCAAAGGTTTAACTACGCTTGTAGCTATTGATAAAAACACAAAAAAGGCTACACCTCTTACTTCAGATATACTAAATTATCTCTCAAAAATCTATTGATTCTGCACACAGAGCCTTGCATTTTACAAGGCTCACTTTAAAAAAATTGTAAAACTTACCAAAATAAAAAAACAAAAAGCTTAGTTACTTAATAAACAGTAACTAAACTTTTTTGGGGGGTTAGTATGAAAAAAAAGCTTAAACTAACCCATCTTTATATAATAGAATTTAAGATGGGTTTAAAATTTATAAGTACCAACTAAAAACACCTGATTTGAATATTGAGCATGGTTTGGATCGTTTTTAGATCCAACATAATAGGTAATATTTCTATCGTATTCTAAACCCAAAGATGCAGATTTTGTTAAATTGTAAGCCAAATTAGCATATACTGTAGCAGCTTTTCTTGCATAGTCTGAACTTGAAAGCGTAGTAAGATTTCCGTATATAATTTGAGAGTAACCTCCAGCAATACTAATTGGTACTTGAGCTAATTTATTAAAGTCAACCTTAGCTTGCAGTGCCCATCCTGTAGAGCTAACCTTCTCAAGTGAATTACCATTTAAATAAAAAGAAGGAGGTGATATTTTATCCGTTGGGGCACCAAAACCTGTAAAAGCTTTAGCATAATAAACGTCACCTTTTAAGCTAAATGCATATATTGGCAACTCCAATCCAGTTCCTATAATGTAAGAGTTTTCGTCATTGTCGCTGTTGTTATATGTCTGTTTTGTTTGCTGCCATTGAAATTGTGCATAAAATTTTGCAGGAGATCCAAGACCAGTTTCAAACTCTACTGGTACTTTTATACCAATACCTGGCATGGATGCTCTTTGTGATACTTTACTTGTTACATATCCTTGAATGTCTTCAAATGTTATATATGGGTTTAATTTTGCAGCCCCTAAATCCAATTTTACACCAAATGCAACCTGTGGGATTTTTTTAGTTAAATCCGTACCAGCTGTATTGTTTAAACCATTTAGAGAATATACATCAAAATTACCAGGGCTGTAATCTTGTCCTACAAGCAACCATGGTGTATAATTGCAACCTTCCTGGCAGAACTCTTTAACAAAAAAAGCCCTCCTTAAGCGAAATTTGCCATTGCCATCTGTACCAATATTAGCACCACCACCTTTAAAATCACCTTCTATTAAGCCTTTTATACCTTCTGCTTTGTTGTCAAGGTTAAAACCCAAACGCGTATAGTTTGCAGTTGAGCCAAAACTTGTTTACGCAGGAATATTTAACTTACCACCAGAATACTCTTTGGATGCGCTGGTTCCAAGAAAACTTTGATTATTGTACCAATCAAAATACATTTGAGTAAAACCATACAATGTAATGTTTGTGTCAGTCTTTGTTGTAACAGTCCCAGCATAGCTTGTGCTTGTAAACCCGAGAGCAGCTATGACAGCCAAAGAAAGTACGCTTTTTTTCATTTTTTGCTTTACCATGCAAAAACCTCCTCTCAATAATTTGTTGACTCAATAGTATGGTTTTATTATTAAATTTTCTTCATATTTATGTAAATAAAATGTAAATATAAGTAAATTATTTCAAAGAAGTTTTTTTGAGACTAATAATTTAAGTTAGATTCTTTGACTCATCCCACAGTTTGTTTAATAATTCTTTTGAGACGCCACCAAAATTGCCGTTTAATTTCTTTTCAATGTATTCAAACCTTTTAATTATTTTATCTATTGATATATGAAGAGCTTCTTCTGGATCAATATCAAAAAACCTTGCAAAATTAACTATACTAAACAACACATCCCCAAGTTCTTCTTTTTTTTGCTCTGTAGTTTTTGCTTTTTTAAACTCACTTAACTCTTCGTAAATTTTGGTTTCTGCATTTATTGCATCATCAAATTCCAAGCCAACTTTTGATAATCTTTTCTGGACCTTATAAGCTCTAAAAAGCGATGGCATTCTTTTTGGTATACCTTCAAGTATAGATTTTTTATCTTTTTGCTTAATGCTATCCCATTGGGATAATACTTCCTGTGCTGTATTTAATTGTTTTTTGCCAAAAACATGGGGGTGACGCTTGATTAGTTTTTCTATCAAATTATCAATAACGTCAATCAAACTAAAATTACCATTTTCATTTTTTATAATACAGTGAAAAACTACCTGCAATAGACAGTCACCTAACTCTTCAATAATCTTTTGATCATTATCTTCTTCTAAGGCTTCGTATAGCTCATAAGCTTCTTCTATAAGATTGTTTTTTATAGATTGATTGGTCTGCTGTCTATCCCAGGGGCATTCTTTTCTTAAGCGTTCAACTATTTTAACAAGCTCGCTAAATTTAATAGCATATACATCACACATAAAAACTCCCTCTAAACTTGACAAAATTAAATTTATTATATATGAATTATACACGAAGGAATGTAAAATGGAAAATTTTTTGAATTTGATTGAAAAGTTTTATCAAGGAGAAATAAACGATTATCACTTATATTTAGCATTGTCAAAATCACAAAAAGATGAAGAATTAAAAAATCGCTTAAGTGAAATTGCACAAATTGAAAAAAATCACTCGCTTTTCTGGAAAAAAATTGCTAAAAAATATAATATAGAGCTCAAAGATAAAATAAATACATCAAAAATCAAAATAGCAGCTTTTTTACAAAAATTTATATCTGCTGCAATAATTGTATCATTATTGGAAGCCGGCGAAAACTCAACAGTCAAAGAATACTATAGCTTTTTAAAATCAAACGCTCTTGACGAAAAAGAAAAAGCTATTTTGAAAAATATTATTTTAGAAGAAATTGAGCATGAAAGTATATTTAATAAAGAATCAAAAAAATTTGGTGCAAACAATGTAAGGGATTTTATACTGGGAATGAATGACGGCATTGTTGAAATTTTGGGCACAGTCGCAGGACTTAGTGCTGTATATTTTACCAATCCTTTTTTGGTTGGAATAAGCGGTTCAATTGTGGGCATTGCTGGAGCACTTTCCATGGGTATTGGTGCATTTATATCCGTTAGATCACAAAGACAAATTGCTCAAAGCAAAAATGAAAGAAATGAGATGTTGTTTAGTGTTGCGCCAAAGCGTGCAATTGAAGTATTAAAACAAGATCTTATTGACTCAAACATAGATGAAAATATAGCTACTGAGATTACTAAAAAACTCCAGGACTCCAATACTGATTTATCAAAATTTTTAACTCAGGAAGTAGAAGAAAATGAGTTAAAATCAGGTTTTTTTACAGCTATAGCATATTTGATTGGCGTACTGTTTCCTGTTACACCCTTTTTTATATTTAAAACCTCAATGAGCGCGTTGCCTTTTTCAATATTGCTTGCATTTTTAGCTTTATCTAGTGTTGGTACAGTTGTTTCAATAGTATCAGGTATTTCTATAAGAAAAAAAATATTTGAAATGGTAACTTCATCTTTTTTTGCCGCTGCATTTTCGTTTGGATTTGGTAAATTAATGCAAATTCTGTTTCATGTTAGCGTGTGATAGCTCAATATAAGCTTCGTATGCGTTTTTACAATCTTGATTTTCGTACATAATTGTGCCGTAGTTTTGTTTGCAATAGTGAAGTCTTTCAACGCATTTTTTAGGATGTGATAAGTAATATTCTCTAGAATGGTATTGATGGCATGCACTAAGTAAAAAAGGTACAAAAAAAGTATCTTAATTTTTTTTGTCATGAAATCACCTAAAATTATTGGATTAAATCATTTAAATCAATTAAAATAGCGCCCGCTTTTAGCATTTCATTGATAGACAATGCTTCATCATCTGGTTTTAAATTAACTGCTTTTGAGGCATCGGATAAGAAAAAAGTAGTATAATCTAGCGCTAACGCATCCAAAATTGTTGCTTTTACGCAATAATCCGTAGCAAGCCCTCCGATAAACAATCTATTGATATTTAAATTCTTCAATTTATCATGAAGGTCTGTACCATCAAAACCAGAATATGCGTCTTTATCTGGATTCGTTCCTTTTGAAATAATAAGTGTGTCATTTGGTAACCTTAAATCTTTATAAAACATTGATCCATCTGTATTTTGAATACAATGAATAGGCCATATACCTCCAAATTCTTTAAAAGACGAATGATTTTTTGGATGCCAATCTCTTGTAGCAAAAATTGGCCTAATGTTCTTTTTAAAAATCTCAATATAAGAATTTGCGTATTTTATAATATCACAGGCATTGGGTACAGCTAAACTGCCCACACAAAAATCGTTTTGAATGTCTACTAAAATCAACGCATCTTTGCTTGTAATTGATACTTTCAAGGCAATCACCTACTCCAGTCTTTTTAAAATACCTAACGTATAATCTTTACTGCATAATTCCTTTATATTCAATACCTGACCTTCTTTAAGCCTTGTAAGTAAATGAAACACTATTGCTAAATCTCCCTGTTTCATTTTAATTGCTATGCGATTGTATTTAATATCAAGTTCTAAAAGTTCACTTAAAAATATTGCCGTGGCTTCATGACCTATGGCTGACACAAACTTATTTTCTTTTAAAATTTTCTTTGCTTGCAAAATGCTTATTTTTTTGTACCTATACAAACCAAAATCTGTCAAAATGGGACCATTTAACAAATAAACCATTGTAAATTATAATAACAAATTTTGCAAAATATTCAATATTAAAAAAATTTTTTAAATTTTGCTTTACAAAACATACTTTTTTAAATAAAATGTTACAAATTTGAAATAATATGCCGGGAGGGTTTATGTTTTGTCCAAATTGCGGCAAAGAAATAGATGATTCGTCAAAGTTTTGCAAATATTGTGGTTACAATATTACGCAACAAAACGAACAAAAACAAGAGACAAAACAAGCTGACACATCCAAAGACTCACTAAAACCTGATTTAAAAGTTATTCAAAAACCTAAAAATGACTCATTGCTTGTTTCTATAATTGTTATTATATTAATTGCTATAGCGGCTTTTGGGGGTTATTTTGTATACAAAAGCATGTTTTCTTTACACAAAAAAGCACTTGAGTTAATTGACAAAAAAGAGTATTCAAAAGCTGCTCAACTGCTTGCTAAATCTTGCAATAAAGGTAATACAGATTCTTGCGTTAGACTTGCAGATATGTATGCAAATGGTACACAAATTCCAAAAGATGAAGCTCAAGCAATTAATTTCTATACAATAGCTTGCAATAAAAATAATTCAATTGCATGCGCAAAACTTAGAGAATTAAGCTCAAACATGATCACTCAACAAACACAAACAACCAATGCCACGCAAAACCAAACGCCGCAAAATCTTGAAGAAGAAAAAAACGCTATCCTAAATACAATTAAAACTTACTATCAAAACATACCAAATAACTTGCGGGAAGCCTATAGCGTGCTTTCTAGCAATTTTCAAACAAAACAACCCTACAATCTTTGGTCTGATGGTTTTAAAAACACTATATCAACAGAACTTAAAAATGTAGAAATTACGCAGCTTGATAATCAAACATCCAAAGCAAATGTTATAGTAACAGCACAAGATAAAATAAAAGATGGAGCAGTAGTTAGTACATACGAAGGTACCTGGGAGTTAATTAAATCTGGAAATGAATGGAAGCTTAATAAAGCAGATATTAAAAAAATTAGCGAAAATATTATTCATCCAAATCTAAATACCAGTAAAACATCAACTGTTACACAAAAAACAAAAGAAAATGTATCACAAAAATCATACACGGCAGATGATTTATTTAAAGCTGTATCAAGCTCCAACGCTACACTTGTAAAAAAGATATTAGCTCAAGGCATCAGCCCAAATGTTAAAGATAAAAATGGATCAACCCCGCTAATGTATGCTGCCTATTATGGAAATTTAGAAATTTGTAAAATTTTAATTGCTCATGGTGCCGATGTAAATGCAAGAAGTGTCGTTGGAGGCACTGCACTTGGTGCAGCAAAAGAAAGTGGTAATCAAGCAGTGTACAATTTTCTTTTGCAACATGGAGCAACATATTAATAAAAAAAATTCTTGACTTGCACTTTTAAAGTTACTATAATTTGAAAAATTTTTAATGGAGGTATGGCATGAAAAAAGTTTTAGCAATGTTGGTTGCATCAATGTTTTTAACCACAGCACTTTCTCTTGGCGCAAAAGCAGCTGAGGAGAAAAAAGTAGAGAAGAAAGTTGAGAAAAAAGTAGAAAAGAAAGCTCCAACAGCAGCTGCAAAGAAAGCCGCTAAACCAAAAGTAGAAGGTTGCTAATTAAAGCACTGGCGCAAACAGCTAAGTCTGTTTGCGCTTTTTATTTTTGCAGTTTTATATTATATTTGTGGATTCTGTAATCTAGTTGCCTTAAAGTAAGATTAAGTAATCTAGCTGCTTTTGATTTGACAAATCCTGTTTCTCTCAAAGCTAACTCTATATGTTTTTTTTCAATATTTTGTATTTGATTTGGTAAATTTTTGTCGCTATTAGTTGGTATTTCATATTTTTTTAATGATATATTTTGTGAAATATATGCAGGCAGATCTTTAATATAAATAGTATGATCATTCATAACAACAAGTCTTTCTATAATATTTTCAAGTTCTCTTACATTACCAGGCCAATTATAATTAATCAATTCTATTAAAACTTCCTTTGAAAGTTGAACGCTTTTATTGTATTTTTCGTTAAATATCTTTAAAAAATAATCTATCAATATCGGTATATCTTCTTTTCGCTCAATTAAAGGCGGAATTTTTATGGGTATAACATTAAGCCTGTAATATAAATCTTCTCTAAATTTTCCATCGTTTACAAGCTTGTATAAATTTTTATTTGTCGCTGCAATAATTCTAACATCTACAGAAATTGTATTTAGACTACCAAGCCTGGAGAATTCCTTTTCCTGGATTACTGTTAATAGTTTTCCTTGTAATGATAACGGAATGTCGCCAATCTCATCCAAAAAGATTGTCCCTTTATCTGCTATTTCAAATTTCCCTTTTTTTTGAGAGATTGCACCAGAAAATGCACCTTTTTCATAACCAAAAAGTTCTGCTTCTAATAGGTTTTCTGGTATGCTTGCACAGTTTATACTAATAAAAGCTTCTTTTTTTCTGCTACTTAGTTTATGTATAACTTTTGCAACCAAACTTTTTCCGGTGCCGCTCTCACCTTCTAAAAGCACTGTTGAATCAACATTGGCAACTTTTAAAATAGTGTTTTTTAAATTATCAATCGGTTTTGAAACACCTATAATTTCAGCTATAGGCTCTCTAATCTCTATTTTATTTAATAAAATTTCTTTTTCCTGCTCAAATGTCCTTTTTTGAAACTCAAGTTTTTCATTCATTTTTTGAGCAAAACCGATCAGAATGCTTATCATTGATAATAACTTTATCTCATTTTCATATGATAAATTTCGCGTTTTTTCTTTGTAAATACCAAGCACACCAAGTTTTTCTCCACCAATTTTTATTACGGTTCCAATAAAAACTACATCAAAATCAAAACGGTTTAAAATGCCCATTTTGTTTAAAAAATCCTTATTTTCCTTTGGATCATGTATGATTGCTGGAATCTCGTTTTTAAATACACTTCCTACAATGCCTTCACCTACTCTAAAAACACCTTTATATTTTTCTTTTTTGAGCAAACCAAAGCTTTCTTTTATCTCCAATGTATTTTCAATAGGGTTATACAAAGCAATAAAACTAGCCGGTATGTCAAGATAAGAGTAAAGCAATTTAAGTATGCTTTTGAAAGCATCCCTTATATTGTTTTGTCTGCTCAAAACTTTACTTACTTCATGAAGTATGCTAAAATAATTTTCGTTAACATTAATACTCCTCATTGTAAACAATTATACAATTTTGTTAACAAAATACAAGCTTGTTATAATAGAAAAACAATTAAAAACTTTAAAAAAACAAGTTATTATAAACTTAGGAACGTTTTTTGCTTAACATAGACCAAGTAAACTTAGGAGGTTTTTATGTCAGTTGAAAAAGTTTTAAAACTTATTAAAGACGAAGAGGTAAAAGTAGTTGACTTAAGATTTGTTGATTTACTTGGTACATGGCAGCACTTCAGCGTACCAGCGCATGTTATTGAAGAAGACACTTTTACAGAAGGTTTGGGATTTGACGGTTCATCAATTAGAGGCTGGCAGTCTATAAATGAAAGTGATATGCTTGTTGTGCCAGATGCAGATAGTGCGTTTTTGGATCCTTTTACAGAAGTAACAACACTCAACATGGTATGCTGTATACTTGATCCCATAACAAAACAACCATACCCAAAACATCCACGCTACATTGCATACAAAGCCCAAGAGTATTTAAAGTCCACTGGTATTGCAGATACTGCCTACTTTGGACCTGAGTTAGAGTTTTTCATCCTTGATAGTATAAGGTATGATATCAAACAAAATGCAAGCTACTATTACCTTGATTCTCAAGAAGGTATATGGAACTCAGGTAAAGACGAAGAACCAAATTTAGGCTACAAAATTAGAAACAAAGAAGGCTACTTTCCAGTTGCTCCAACAGACAGCCTTCAGGATTTACGCACAGAAATGATACTAAACCTTGAGAAAGTTGGCATAGAAGTTGAAACACACCATCACGAAGTAGCAACAGCGGGTCAGTGTGAAATCGATATGAAGTTTGATACCTTGCTTAATATGGCAGATAAAGTATTAAAGTATAAATACATAGTAAAAAATACAGCAGCTATGTACGGTAAAACTGTCACGTTTATGCCAAAGCCTATATTTGGAGATAACGGCACAGGCATGCACTCACACCAAAGTTTATGGAAAGACGGAAAGCCTCTATTTGCTGGAAACTTATATGCTGGTCTAAGCGAAATTGCAATGTACTACATGGGTGGTATCATAAAGCATGGAAAAGCTATAGCAGCTTTTACAAATCCTACTGTAAACTCATACAAAAGGCTAGTTCCTGGTTTTGAAGCACCAATTAACCTGGCTTATTCTTCAAGAAACAGAAGCGCAGCGCTAAGAATACCTATGTATTCATCCTCTCCAAAAGCTAAGAGGGTTGAAGTTAGATTTCCAGATCCAAGTTCAAATCCATACCTTGCATTTTCTGCAATGCTTATGGCAGGAATCGATGGCATATTAAACAAAATTGATCCAGGAGAACCGCTTGACAAAAACATATATGATTTACCGCCACAGGAACTTGCAAACGTGCCAAAAGCGCCCGGCAGTTTAGAGGAAGCCCTTCAAGCATTAGAAGATGATCATGAGTTTTTACTAAAAGGCGATGTATTCAGCGAAGATTTAATTAAAACATGGATTGACTACAAGAAAGAAAAAGAATTAAAGCCATACAGTATGTCAATTAACCCAATTGAGTTTTTCATGTACTTTGATGTGTAAAAACTAAAGTGTCTTGCCTGTAAGCATTTTTTGGCTTACAGGCCTTTTTTATTCCAAAAAATATTATAACGACAGGCTTTGTATGCTTTATGTGGGATTCTTCACTAAAACTTTTAGGCGACAAAAAGGACAGTCATCCTGAACGTATGTGAAGGATCTACTTATGAGATTCTTCGCTTGCACTTCAGAATTACGGGTAAGGGTGTCACCTTAAAGCGTTAAGCGAAGTCAGTCATCCTGAAGCGTTAAGCGAAGGATCTCACTTTTAAGTGATGAGATCCTTCGTGCAATCGCCCTTCAGAATGACAAAAAGTAGGCAGCCATTGCCAGGCGCAAGAGATAAAGCTACCTTAAGTCTTAAACTTACCTACGCTAGATAACAGTCCTTCTGATATGTTCTTTAGGTTTTGGGCATTGGCTGATATTGTTTCTACTGCTTTGGCATTTTCTTCCTGGGCTTTGCTGATTTCTTTTACCTGCATCTCAAGCTCTGAAACTGTAGAAGAAAGCTCCTGTGTTGCAGCAGATAGAG